>JAQSCZ010000097.1 GCA_029945665.1 bacterium
GGTTTGAGTTCTTTTCCGTATTTTTTTATTTATTCAGACTTTCGGATAGTTATGACATTTTATATAAAATCCAATTTCAATCAAGAGATTTTAGATACTATCTTTTTAAGATTTTGCATGCCTTAAGGCCATTTCATCAGGAATCTCTTTATAATTCTTCTGTATTTTATTGGACAAACTAAATGGTACTAAAGCAATTTCTACTTTCTATTCAACTTTGAATGCCAAATTTTCAAAATACTTAGTTAAATTTATTTTATCAGGTGATTACCTATTCTTTTTAAGGAGATAATTTTCAACTTCTTGGTTAATTTCATCATGGCTTTTTACCTTTCTTTTGGCGATGTAATTTTCGAGATCCTTTTTCGAAAAAAGCAGCTTACGTTTTCCACTTTTAGAATGTGGTAATTCTCCCTTTGTTACTTTCGAATAAAGTGTAGAAAGCTTTATCTTCAGGAATCCGGCAGCTTGATTAGCCGATAGGTAATCCTCAATGAAGTTAGTTTCAGTTTGAGGTATACTTTTTTGTTCCGATACCATCCTTATTGCTGAAAGTAATTGGTTATTTTGTTCGTAAATGAGTGAAAGGTATTCTTCCACTGTGACTTTTTCGTGGTTCATTTGACTTGAATTTAATTATTAGTAATAAATCAAATACAAACCAAGTCAATCAGAGACTACCTAATCAATACCTATACTAAAATAGGCAGTAAAAGGGTATTGTTATATTTTAGGAATCCACTTTTTTTCTCATATTTTTGGGAATAAAGGCACCTAACTCTTCCAATATGCGATTTCCCTTAGCAGGTTCCAAATTTGTTTTACTAAGTATTTGCGTAATTGTTTCACGGTTTAGTTCTAAAATTTCGTCATCAACCTTTACACAAAAGTTAACTAAAATCCAATCTGTAAGAAGTTTCAATGTTCTTACCTTCAACTTTGAATTATACCTTAGCCTTTTAAATAATTCTACTACCTGATTAATATTGCCTTGAAAACATATCTTTTCTTTTGAAGATTCATCAAATATTAAATCCCAGAGCAATTTTTTTTGACTTTTGTCAATATGAATCTCAAATTTTTCGCAAAATATTTTTGCAAACGCAGGATCCATGGCAATGATTTTATCACTAATACTCTCTGGATTAGGTAAACTCTTATTAGATTTCTTTGTATAAGCTTTTGTAATCAAATCTAGACTATTCCTCTCTACCCAATCCATAATTTTCTTTAATCTAACCTCTTCAAAAGAATAAATCCTAGATTTAACAAAATCATAAACTAAAAATTCAACTAATCCTATAAAATTTCCGGCTGATGCATAGTCATTTCCTTGAAACAATAACGACTGATAAGAAAGTAAAGGTCCAATTTTATATTTATCAATAGTTAACAACTTATATCCCAAATAATTATTGTATATGTTCGATTTGGAATAAATTATAAGGTTTCTATATTTAGCATTTTGTGTAATATCTATACCTTCCTTATCGCTAAATAATTTCACAAGCTCCATTTCTTCGAATGAAATATTTTCTAAATTTATATTATTTTCAGGAAAAGTGTCAACATTGTTTTGACAACGTAGCCTTAGATCATCTAAAATCTGAAAAGCATCAATATCATAAACATGCCTACTAACATTTGGGAAATTGTAATTTAATTCACTCATAATTCTATATCAATAACGTTTGCAGCATTAATCTTTGTTTGGGTCAAAACTTTTGAATAGATCATGGTAGTTTGAATATTTTTATGTCCTAACATTTTCGAAACAGTATAAATATCGGTGCCTTTATTCAAAAGCAGAGTAGCATAAGTATGTCTAAAATTATGAAGGGTTATTTTTTTATGAATACCCGCCTTTAGCACCCAACGCTTTATTTTATCATTATTACTATCTGAGTATTTCAATCCTTCAAATATCTTATCATTCGGGTCACCTCTTTTTCCTAACAATAAGACAGCCTTGTCACTAATAGGGTGCATAATCGTATCGGAAGTCTTTCTTTGTATTATATGTATAAAATAGCCACCTTCAGTACTTTGAATATCCTTCCAATTAAGCGTATCAATATCCGACCAACGTAAGCCCGTCATAGCCGAAAATAATGCCGCCATCTTCAATGCTTCGAGATCACATTCCGTTTTTGCAAGTGTCTGCAATTCTTCTAGGGTCAAAAATTCCCTATGCGTTTCCTTCTGATTAATCCCTTTTACATGTTTGAGTGGATTATCATTAGTCAATCTACTTTCAAATGCATTGTTAACAGCTGTTCTAAATTTATTGAAATAACTAAGTGCTGAATTCTGCCCAAGTTTTAATTTTTTTACAGAATTTAACCTTTTTGCATCCAAAAGATAGGCTTTAAACTTTTCACAAAAGCCTTCGTTAAGATCATTCATTACGCATTGTCCATTTGTAAAAGCAATGAGATGATTCAATGAACTTAACCAGTTATCGTAATTACCCTTACTTGCCTTTCTTTTATCAGCAAGATCTCTGAAGAACTCAATGAAATCCTTATTTCTATTTTTAGAATCAAATATTCCATCTTGTTCATTTAAAAACTCCCTCTCCCGTTTTATTCGTGCGCTATCCGCAAAAAGTTGATTTTCTCTGTTCAATCGCTTTTCTTCTTCATTTTTAGGTTTTTTAAACAGATAGCGCTTTAAAAACTCCCTTCTTGTCGGTTTTCCATCTTTACCTTTTAAAGGTGGATAAAAATCCAGATAAAGACTCAATCTTCCATCTGATAATTCCTTAGTTCTGATATATATTGCCATTATTTATTTAGTAAACTGTCTAGTATTGCCCTTTTTATAATCACTCTACCCCCAAGTTGCAAAGACAAAATATTCCCGCTTTTTATATACCTATACAAACTCATTCTGCTTATTCCCAATAACAAACATGTTTCCTTAATACTTAAAAATTCTTTTGTTTGTATGTGCTTCATATCTATCCCTACTGAGTTAAAATATTCAGTTTTTTGAACCTTTTCTAATTTCGCATCTCTTTCCCTCAATTTATATGCTCTACATGCACATTTATGAGAACAGAATTTAGTAACTGTTGTTTTTGCAACAAACCCTTCTTTACAAAAAGTACAAATTTTCGGTATTGTTATTTTGCTCGACATATGTATTAGATTATCTCTTTTTGTAAAATATTGTAACAATTTGTATACTTACATATTAAAAAATACAAATAATTGTACCTTTACATATAAAAGTACAACAAAGGTACAATTATTTACTTGATTAATCCAAATCTATAAAAGTTAATCATAATATAAAAAAATTGTAATATATTAATTGTTAATTATTTAATGTGATTAATTAAGATTAATTACGATAGATTAATATTCCAATTACTTTCCGATACAGAACTTTCCGAAGATATTAATCAATATCTCTTGGCTGCTTATCTCTCCTGTGACTTCGCCTAAGGCGTTTAGCGCGCGTTTGATGTCGAGGGCAAGCAAATCGCTAGTTAATCTGTTTCCCAAGCCTTCTACAACCACTTGGAGTGCCTCGCGGGCATCGCTCAAGGATTTGTAATGGCGCAAATTGGTAAGTATCGTTTGGCCGTCGCTAACTAAGCCCCTTTTTACAGATTCATGCAAGGTAGATTTTAAAACTAATAATGCTTGTTCACTACCCTTGTTGGCCTGAATGGACAAGGTATTGGTATAACCTACTTTATTTAATTGCTGCAATAAATTGGATTGAGCAGATTGCCCTATCAAGTCCGTTTTATTGGCCAATACAACTAAATGAATGCGCTCATTTTTGGCTGTTATCATTTCCAAATCAGCTAATACTTCTTCTATCGATGTGTCGCTCACATCAAAAATATAAATGACCACTTGCGCCTCTTCAATTTTCTTTAAGGCCTTTTCAATACCAATTTTCTCGATGGTATCTTGCGTGGCTCTTATACCAGCAGTATCAATAAATCGGAAAGGTAAACCTTCGATATTCAACACTTCTTCTACCGTATCACGAGTAGTTCCTGCTATATCCGAGACAATGGCCCGATCGTCGTTCAATACCAAATTGAGCAAGGAAGATTTGCCAGCATTGGGCCTTCCTATAATGGCTACTGGTATCCCATTCTTTATCGCATTGCCATATTGGAAGGATTGTATGATAGGATCGATGTGGTGTAGGATTTGTTCAATGAGTTTATTCAATTGCGACCTATCTGCAAATTCAACATCCTCTTCTCCAAAGTCGAGTTCTAGTTCTATGAGTGAGGCAAAATTGAGCAATTGCTCGCGCAAAGATTTTATATCCTCTGAAAGTCCTCCTCTTATTTGTTTAATCGCCACATCAGCTTGGGCTTTGTTTTGTGCGGCTATTAAATCACCAACGGCTTCGGCTTGGGCTAAATCCAATCGACCATGCATAAAAGCACGCATGGTAAACTCACCAGGTTGAGCCAGACGCGCACCATTGTCAATTAACAACTGCAAAATTCGAGATAAAATATAAGGTGAACCATGGGCACTTATTTCAATGCTGTCTTCAGTTGTAAAACTGCGAGGAGATTTAAAAACACTGAGCATTACTTCATCTATTACCTCGTCGCCATCGGTTATAAAGCCATAGTGAATGGTATGCGAATTTAGCTGTGTAAGATCTTTGTTTTTATAAATTTTATTACAAATAGAAAAGGCCTGCTTTCCAGAAATCCGAATGACCCCAATGGCAGAAACGCCTTCGGCAGTCGCAATGGCGGCTATGGTATCGTCGGTATTGTATAAATTGGGTAGCATGTGGTGCAAAATTAAGTGAAGACTGCCTTAAAAACATCAAACCCCAGATTTTTTAGGTCCGGGGTTTGAAAATTTAAGATGATTTAGATTATCTGATAATTTGAACTGTACCATTCAGTACTGGTTCGTCTTTATCTTTTCCTTTGTATTTGTATTTAAGAATGTAGAAGTAAGTTCCCATTGGACACAAAGTGCCGTTGTTGTTTACTGTTCCATCCCAATCTGTTTTCGAATCAGTAGATGAGAACACTTTAACACCCCAGCGGTCGAAGATTGTCAAATCATATTTCTCTTCACCTTTAATCTCGATGTTGAACACATTGTTTCCTTGTAAGTTCTCTCTATCTAATCCATTGAAACCATCGTTAGAAGTCGGTGTGAATACGTTTGGTGGACGGATAGACGCTTCAAATCTATTCACTATACGCTTACAAATTGTATCGCGACAACCGATGCTATTAATGGCTTCTAAACATACCCAGTAGGCGCCTTGTGAATCTCTATAGTCTCTGCAAGGTTTAGCTGCGTTGGCTCCAGCCGCATCAGATGCGAACCCTAGTTGAATATCAAACGTGCGGGCAGATGCTGGCGTAATGGCCATTATATCATTGGTGTTGTAGAAGCTCCAGTTGTGGTTCACACTATTGGTTGATTTATTCTCGAAACAGAACACAGGGGTGGCACTTGTATCGATATCAAAATCAGCTTTAACTAATGCAACGGTAATTCTTACACTGTCTTCGGCAGGACAGACCTTACCAAATTGGGTGCTCACTGAATTCTTATCGCCCTTGAACTTGACTACATATATTCCTGGGTTAGCATAGCTCACGGTTCTGAAAGTATCCGTAAGTACTAGCGTATCATTCGGCGACAAACCAAGATTCCATTTATAACTGCTATACTTGGCAAATGGTATTATTTTACCGGTTAACAATACTGGTTGGTTGGTACAAACCGAAGTATCTTTAGGATTCAAGGTAACAGTATCATACTGGAAGATATCAATATAGAATGGCTGCATTTGACCATCTGTTGTATCTGGCCACATAACACTACATGTTTTGGATGAACCATTTGGCATTTTCAATACAAATGTTTGCTGTAAGAAAATATAATATCTACCTGCTTTAGTGTATGCGTGGGTAATGGTATCATTTTTAGCAACACCTGATTTGATGATTGTATCATATTGGTTATCGTAAACATTGTCTCCGAAATCCCAAGTCCAAATACTCTTATCTGCCAATGCATATTTACTTAAGTTAGTAAAGTCAATTTTCTCTCCCAGACAGTATTTTCTAGGAATGAAGGTTTCGAATAGCGGCAAAGGACCAGGAATATGTATCTTAACTTCGAAGGTATCCGTACAACCTAGGTAAGTATCAACGATTAACTTCACGATAAAGTCACCGTTTCTGGTAAAGTCATGGGCAATATTATTTGGCAATGAACCAAAGAATACGTTCTTAGCTGAACGGCTGCTATCGCCCCAATTGATTCTCCATTTTACGATGTAATCACATACATCATTTAATTTCCATCTGCAAGGATCGTAAACAGATGAAGAGTCAAAGAATTCAACAATGGTTTTACATTCAGGACGGGTTTGACCTAAGTTAAAGTATGCTTTTGCTGCTGTTACAAAGATGTCTTGAGGAAAAGTATCGCGACAACCGGTGCTATCGCCAGCAGCAGTTCTTACTTGGTAATATCCACCTGTATCGGATAAGTAATAAACAGTACCTGGTACAGTTAATCCGCCTAATTGTACACAACGAGGAGTTCCAGTTCCAATACCAGTTTGACCATAAGGGAATGGACCGAAGATGGTATTCATGGTAGGTGGATTGTTTAACACATCATCCGCTTTACTCAAATCCCATTTAGTTTTTGCTTCTCTATTAGGTTGACCAGACTGACCTATTCTATCGCCCCAATAATCGGTTGGATCTAACAGACAGTTACAAATATCTGGATAAGCGTGGAAGTAATTGAACTGAGGACAAGCTTGAACTATATCACCGTGACAAATGATAGTATCGCTATAATTCATTACACCATAGAATCCAACAATTACACGTTTTGCAGTACCACTTTGCATTGTACAATTTTCTGGGGCTCTACTTCTTAAACCGAAGTTGGCAATGAAGAATCCTGAATATTGCGGAACAAAGCAATAGGCATCGTATGTTTTTCCATCATAACCGGTTACGGTTTTTATAGGTTTAATAGTGGTATCTCTAAAGTGTAAGATATTTTTCTGATCTGCAACTTTATAGAATCTAATGAATCTACCAAATCCAGTGGTATCTAAACAACCTCTTGATCCAGTATAAGGCTTTTGGAAAGTTCCTTTTCCGTTCCATATAATTTCTGCAACTTGAGCAGGCGATAATTCATACACATCAATGTTATTGGCCAATAAAATTTGTTTAATGATATCGAACACTGGTGTAATATCAGCTTCAGTATGCCATTTGGTAACTTCAGCAACTTTGATGTACTGACTATCAATGGTAGCATACTTACCGTCAAAATACGAAGTTTGTTTATGGTACAAGTAATCGAATAAGTGGTTAGGGTCGTTCGGATCTACCTGGAATCTTTGGTAAGATTCATTCACTTGTAAGGTATAATATTTATCGTAGTATTTACCAACGTTTGCGGCAGATAGACTCCAATTTAGTTCCTCTACATCTGGAATATAACTTCTGTTTCTAGGCATAAGCGCTAAACAAATGGTATCTTTTCTACAAATATTTGTAAACTCGGCACCTTGTTTTGGCTTAATGATTCTAAATTTATTATCCAATATTGGGAACCTCGCAAATTTGTTATAATAAACTGTATCAATACAAGTAGAAGGATATGCATCACCATCTGGTGGCCACATGCCATTACCAATGATTAAACCAACGTTGATATAGCCGGTGATTGAATCTTTGATATCATCTACAGTGAATTGTTTTGAGTATCTGCTTCCTGGGGCACCCATAATTTGGTAACCCAAAGGTGGTACGTTATAAGGTGGGTTTACCGGAGGTAAATTACCAGAGGCTATTGAACCAGATGTTAAGTTTGCACCTACTGCATTAACCCAACCATTAGGATCTAAAGCTGTATCAAAATTAATTTGAGCAAATGTTTGCGTGCAACCAGGTTTGGTATCAGATAATATGAAAGTAATACCATAATTATTTTGACTACCACCTAAACACTGAACACCTTCTTTTCTCAATTTTTTAGCACTTGGCGGAACCAAAGCTAGAGAAACAATATCTTCTAATTCGCATGCCATTGGGTGGCATATATCTTTTTGCCATAACCTAGGATTAAAGCATCTTACAGTTGTTCCTTCATAGAATTTTTGTCTGTGGTAAGCTGCGTTAATACTATCGCCAACTTTAAACCCTTGCATTGGTATAATGGAGAATACTTTATGCCATGGCTGCAATAAATTAGCGGCGATTGTATCTTGTACATAAACAATCCAATAATTGAAACGTGCCGTATCTGATTTAGATTTTAAAATTAAAGATTGACCCAGTTGTATGGTTTGGTATCTATAACCTACAATTCGATTTGGTGGGAAACCATTGTTATTGTCAATATAGGCGGTATCCGATTTCCTTAAATAGAACCTTGGTGTCTCTGTCGAAGCATCGAATCGGGCAGGCCCCGTAATGTAATTTGGCACTTTTACTCTTTGAGCCTTCCAATTTTTAAAAATTACAGAGTCTTTTGCGCTTGTAGCAAGCTTATTGTCGCCATAATAAATAATAGTATCTCTTATAATCGCCATTTGATTGGAAGGCCATATTTTTATTTGGATACATAAACCAGAATCTGAATTGTATTTGGTACCATTAGCCGCCCGCATACTAAATCTTGTTTGATAAATGGAATCCCATGGGGTATACCAATGTACTGGTAATGAATCTTTGGAATACTTACAATTCTTCAAAACGGTATTGATTCCGTTCTTGGTATCGGTTGTACATTTTTCGCAGAAATCATCATCAAAATCCCATACTCTAACGACACATTCGTTGCCTCTTTTCTTAAGACCATCTGAGCCTAAGGCCGCATCGCGGGTTACTTGACCTGTAGGTGTTTTAAAAATATGAGTGTAAGGATAGTTAAATCCGCCCTTACCTTTTAACCAAATCATGAAATTTTTGTCAAACGGCTCATTTGGATTTACCAAAGAGTCATGAACAAAATCATATTTCAAACTGTCATACACCATCCATGTACTATCATCATTATAAAATGTTTTATCGTTGTGATAGAATACTGAATTATTCGGAAAATGCACTGAATCTGTGATCACACACTGGAATTTTTCAAAATCCTTAATACGGTCGCCAGGTTTTTCCATGGCACTTGAAGGACCCAGAACAAGAATGGTATCATAAATCTCTCTGTTACCACAAATTGGGTGACTATAAGTAAACTTTATTTTGTATGGACCTAAGCCAGAAAATTTGTGTGAACCTACCCATTGTCGGGTTATATTCAATGGACCTGTTGGAGGGTCACCGTAATTAAACGTAGGACTTATTGCTTTGGCGATTGAACCCCCTTTAATACTAAAATTAATAGTGGGTGTTTTGATACATACCGAATCAAAATCGGCAATAATTTTTGGATTTAACTTAATGTTTGTTGCAGAGCTAAAAAATGTGAATGACTCTTTGCAACCAAAATTATCAAGAACAGTTAATTTGGTATTAAAATCACCAGCATTCGGACCTTGAACTTTGAAAGTATGCGAAGCTGTTGGCTTCCAACTCGTTGTATTAGGTGGTGAACCATCACCCCAATCCCAAGCAAAACTTTTAATATCAGATAAAGCAATTAATGAATTATTCGTTACCGTTAATTTTACACTATCGCAGGCTTGTGGTCTAGGTGATGTAAAAGACAATCCCATAGAAGCTCGCACAGTGCAGATATTAGGATAATTCTTTCTAGTTATACAACCGTTACAATCTTCAACTTCAACCAACATATCGTATGTTCCACCCGCAGGATCTTTGAAAGATTTACAAAATGTATTTGGCAATGTTACACCAGCTGGCGCAGTACCACATATTTTGATTAACTCACCATCTGAGAACAAATACTTAATACATTTAATACAATTCGATCCTCCAGGATCATTGATGGGTTTGGTTTGGTCTTTAAAACAAAATGAATTGCCAAAGAAACAACTCGTATCGTTATTTAATTGAACAATGTCAATAACTGGAGCCTCCTTAATTGTGAAAGTAAACTGGGCAGTACATGTATTGCCATTCGCCAATTTCAAAGTAAGGTTAATTACTTTTACCCCAGATGTTGTAAAAGTAAAGGTCGGATTACAAACTGTTGTGTTACCCCCTTGGCTGTTAAAATCCCAATTGTAGTTACTTGCTCCGACTGTGTTACAGAAGAATTGGATCGGTTGACCCACACAAGGTGGCGCTCCGTTCGTTGTAATGTTACATTGAGCGTCTACAGACAAATAGCTCAAAAGCATTGCTACCATTAGGCCGAATGCTTTAATTTTGCTGTTTATTTTATACTTTATATTCATAATGATTTCAGGTTGCTATATTAATTTAAATTTATGGAGTTTGCAAATCGTTTTTTATCGAATTAATTTTAGTTTAATGGTCTTGTTTACACTTGGTAAATTTGGGAATTTATAGATTACGGTTACTAAGTAACTTCCTTCACGATAAACTTCGCCGTTTAACATGATACAATTCCATGGTTGGTGTTTATTATCTGTTTCAAAAATTATGTTGTATTTCAAATCCCTTATGGTGATTTTTACACTCTCTTCGCCTTTAATGTCAATGAAATACTCATCATTTAAGCCATCGCCATTCGGTGTTACCACATCTGGAATAAACAGGTAGGTACTGTCTGGTTTTTTGGCAACATAATTATCTCGAACTGCTAAAAACGGAGTGGGTACAGAATCTAGTTTAGGTTTATTTTCAGCAACTTTAATCTCTGCTTGCTTTTCAAGATCTTTGATTAATTGTAAACTTGGTGTAAAATTTAGATTGTTCTGATCTTTTGAAGGCTTCGCTTTCACTTCGGCAGGCAATAGTTTTACTTTAACAGATGCTTTTTCTACTTCCTTATTGCGTGCCTTAGCCTCTAATTTTGAAGGTATTTTCGATCTTTCGATATTGGCACCATTCGTTTCTTGAGGGACAACTATCTCACTGGCAATTTTAGGCTCAGCTTGTATCGCTGGTTCTGAAGCAACTACCTGTAAAGGTTGTGAAACCGAAGTTGGTGTTGCGTCTTTTGTTAAAAAATAAACAGAGGAGACAACTACTGTGGCAGCAATAACTGCAACACTTAGTTTTAGCCACAAGGCTGCTTTGGCCACTACTACCGAGCTGGTACCAGAGGCTATCGACGATGAAACGGTTTCCCATACACCAACTGGCGGGGTAGCAGATGCTCCTTCCAATTGCTGTTTGAAAAAATTATCAAACTCCGATATGTTATTTTCGTTCTTCACTTTAAATTTCTTTTTAATATGATCGCTTGTAAATGTTGACGCGCTTTGAACAATTGACTTTTGCTAGTATTTTCGGACACATTGAGCATTTGGGCAATTTCTTCATGACCATACCCTTCAATGATAAACAAGTTGAACACTGTGCGATAACCGTTCGGCAATTGTTGAACAATGGCCATTAAATCATCTACTTTTAAATTCGAAAGGATGTGTGATTCAAATGGTTGATTTTCTGCAATGTCCAGAGAGTTTGTGGTCGCTTCCCTTTGGGCCTTTCGATAAAACTCAATACTGGTATTAATAAAAATACGTTTCACCCAACCTTCAAAAGAGCCTTTGCCTTCAAATTGTCCTAAATATTTAAACATTTTGATAAACCCTTCCTGCAAAATATCCTTGGCTTCATCATTGTTCTTAGCGTAACGCAAACAAATTGCGTACATTTTCGGCGATAATATGTCAAATAACTCTTTCTGTGCCTTTGGTTTGTTTTCAATACATTGCTTTACAATTTCGCTCAGTTTTTCCGCATTGAAAATGGCCATTTACACAGTTAGTTGAATGTTAATTCTATAAGTAGAAGTAAAAAGGCAAGCCTAGGTTGCCTCAAGACAAAAAAAAAATTAATTTTCTTCGATTTCGATTTTAGCAATATCGTAACGGTCCATCAACGCTTTATAGGTTGTTTCGGAGTAAAACCCAATACTTTCAATGGCTTCCACAATATCTTCTTGTTTCAATCCATTGCATATTCTTCTGAATTTAACCGCTAATACATTTTCTTCTTTGTTAATTGTATATGAAGCATAAAGCATATTGAGGTTATTATGCAACAATTCTTGGTAGAATTGTTCGGTATTTACTGTCGGTAAATAAGCAACGGGCGAAATCACTTGGAATATAAAAAGGGGCTCCTCAGATTCGAAATACAGCCATGCATTTTGACTTTTTTGTTCCCACATGTCGATATAAATCTCTGTGTCTCCATTGTATAACACCCATTGTCCTTTTTCAGAACTGCGCGCATCTACAGGGTTTAACCCTAAAAAAGCAAGGGTTGTTTCGATTAAATTGTTGTAGGTTTCAAAATCCATGACAGCTAATTTTATAATTTTCTGCAAAATTATATATTTATAGTATCAGATTTTAAATAGATATCACTTAATTTCGCACAAAAATAAAATATTAAAGAATATGTCAGTATTAGTAGGTAAAAATTCAAAGGTTATTGTTCAAGGTTTTACGGGCAAGGAAGGTACTTTTCACGCCACTCAAATGATTGAGTATGGCACGAATGTAGTTGGTGGCGTTACGCCAGGTAAAGGCGGGACCAATCATCCTGAACTAGGTAAACCAATTTTTAATACTGTGCAAGAAGCTGTAGAGGCTACCCAAGCCAACGTTTCTATCATATTCGTTCCACCTGCGTTTGCCGCCGACGCGATTTTAGAATCTGCTGATGCAGGCATCGAAGTAATTGTATGCATTACGGAAGGTATTCCAACCAAAGATATGATTAAAGTGAAAGCTTACTTGAGTTCTAAAACTTGCACTTTAATTGGACCAAATTGCCCAGGTGTTATGACACCAGGTGGTGCTAAAGTTGGTATTATGCCCGGTTTTATCTTTACTCCAGGTAGAATTGGCATTGTTTCGAAGTCGGGTACCCTTACCTACGAAGCAGTTGATCAAATTACCAAAGCTGGTTTAGGTCAAAGTACTGCAATTGGTATTGGTGGCGACCCTATTATCGGAACGAGTACAAAAGAAGCGGTTGAAATGTTAATGAACGATCCTGATACCGATGGTATTATTATGATAGGTGAAATTGGCGGGGGTATGGAAGCAGAAGCGGCCCGTTGGATTAAAGCCAATGGCACAAAACCTGTAGTTGGTTTTATCGCCGGCCAAACGGCCCCTGCGGGAAGAAGAATGGGACATGCTGGTGCCATTGTTGGAGGTAAAGATGATACAGCAGCGGCGAAAATGGCAATCATGCGTGAGTGTGGCATCCATGTGGTTGAATCTCCGGCAGAAATCGGTGCAAAAATGGCAGAAGTATTAGGCGCTAAAGCAAAGGCTTAATTCAATTTAAATATTTAAAAAAGCTCTGAAACATCCGGTTTCAGAGCTTTTTTTATTACCTTTGTAATTTACTATTATGTTAACGACTATCAATTCGAAAGCCGACTATTTTATTCAACTTGAGGATGCTTACAATGCGCACAACTACCATCCTTTGCCTGTTGTTATTGAAAAAGGTGAAGGGGTCTTTGTATGGGATACAGATGGCAAAAAGTATTACGATTGTTTATCTGCCTATAGCGCGGTTAACCAAGGACATTGCCATCCCCGTTTAATTAAGGCTTTGACTGAACAAGCACAAAAACTAACCTTAACATCGCGTGCATTTCACAATAATTTACTGGGCGAATATTCGGAATTTATTTGCAAATATTTCGGTTACGATAGAGTATTGCCGATGAACACCGGCGTTGAAGGTGGTGAAACTGCTATTAAACTCTGTCGCAAATGGGGCTATGAAGTAAAAGGCATTGAAAAAAACAAAGCAAAAATAATTTTCGTTGAACATAATTTTTGGGGCAGAACCATCGCTGCTATTAGCACCAGTTCGGATGAAGGTAGTTACAATAACTTTGGCCCTTTCACCCCAGGATTTGAAACTATACCCTACAATGATTTAAAGGCATTAGAACTTGCCTTATTAGACAAAAATGTTGCGGGATTTATGCTTGAACCGATTCAAGGTGAAGCAGGTGTTGTGGTGCCAGATGATGGGTATCTAAAAGCAGCTTATGACTTATGCAAAGCAAACAATGTATTATTTATTGCCGATGAGGTTCAAACAGGTATTGGCAGAACTGGTCGTTTGTTGGCCTGTGATTATGAAAATGTTAAACCCGATATATTGGTATTAGGAAAAGCCTTGGGCGGTGGGGTGCTGCCCGTATCTGCAGTGCTTAGTAACGACGAAATAATGCTTACCATTAAACCCGGCCAACACGGCAGTACATTTGGCGGCAATCCTTTGGCTTGTGCAGTTGCTATGGAAGCCTTAAAAATAGTGACTGAAGAAAAACTTTCTGAAAATGCCTTTGAAATGGGTGATATTTTTAGAAACCGTCTATCAGCCATCGATTCTCCCTTAATTGAGACAGTACGCGGCAAAGGCCTATTAAATGCTGCAGTAATAAAACCTTATGGCAATGGTAAAACAGCCTATGACATTTGCCTAGCCCTTAAAGAAAATGGATTGCTTGCTAAACAAACCCATGAGCATATTATTCGATTTGCGCCACCTTTGGTTATGAATGCGGAGCAAGTGAATAGTTGTTGCGATATTATCGAAGCTACCATTCTTAGTGAACAAGATTAAGCAGCGAATATTTTGCCATCTTTAGAAAATTTAGGCCTTTAAAATTACCTAAATTTCGGAATTCTAAAACCCGTATTAGTATATGTATTTTTTTGGGAGAATGAATTAGTGCATTCCAGAAACCCTAGTAAGTAAAAATCGATTAACGCAAAAGAAGCACAGTGCCAGAGGCATTACTCTTTTTAATGTAGCGGCCATTTGGTGTTGTATAGAACAATTTCCAAAGGTATAAATCCTGTTCACAAGCCTTACCCTTGTACTGACCATTCCAACCCACATTGTCTTGATCGGTTTCAAATACGATCTCACCCCATCGGTTATAAATTTGAAACAGCTTAACGGTCATGTTCTTGCCTTCTGGTTTAAATATAGCATTTAACAAATCGTTATCGGGCGAGAAAGCAGTGGCCATAAACAAATCGCAATAATCATTTTGAAAGAAAATAAATACCGAATCTTGACTCGTACCACAAGCATTGGTTACAACAACAGAATATTTACCCGAATTGTACACATAATAAAGACTGTCTGTACTTCCATCTTGCCAAAGATAAGTGCTATTGCCCGGGTTGGTTGCTCTTAGAATTAATCCATTGCCTTTGCAAACTGATGTATCCTTTCCTAATTCAACAATCGGTTCAGTAGAAAAAACAACAAGAACTGTATCGCTTGCATCGCAATTTCCTTCTGTAACTTTTACTATATACTCTCCAGAATTCGCCACACCAATTGTTTGCGTAACTGCCCCAGTATTCCATAAATAAGAGCCTATGGTATAATTCGCGTCAAGTGTCACAGCGCCAGTTAAACACTGTACAACATCTGGGCCTATCGCAGGTTTTGGTGTTGGATTTACTTTGAAAGATTGAACGGTTGAATCCTTGCAATATTTGGTAGCGAAAACATATTTCAAAGTATAACTACCAACAACATTGGGCGAAAAGGTATAACCGGGGCTGGCAACTGGCAGTCCACCTGAAAATACGCCACCGATAGAATCGGGTATCAAAGTAACCAATTGATTCGAACTACAATATTCAGCAGATAAGCCTTTAAAATTAGCACTAATATCAGGTAATACGCTTACATAATTTGTATCTCGCCCTTTACAACCATTGGCAGCATAGGCGACATGAATAACTTGAAAGGTGCCAGTATCCTTGTAGCTATGGGCCACCGTTTTAAGACTACTTGAGTCTTTATCACCGAAATACCATTTAAAATAGGTTAAATTGTTATCTCTATTATTAAAAATAAATTGATTATTTTTAATACACTGTGCCCTTTTGGTGGTATCAGGACCAATAGTAATTCGACCAACTGGGCTAGGTAAAACCTCTATACTAAACCTCAAAGTATCCTTACAATTGGTTGGTTTTTGATTAACATTTGTCAGGAGCTCTAGCATTACATTATAAACACCGCTTTTGGTGTAAGAATGTTTCATTGTCCTTAAAATATCAATATCGGAAGAGTCGCCAAAAAACCAACGGTATGTAAATGATTTAGCTAAGGGAGAAGCTACTGGCTTAGGATCTACCACAAAATAGTTGCTTTCCAAACACTGAATACTATCAACAAATTTTGTATGATCTATGATTGCTACTCGTTTTGGATAAATGCGAACTTTATCATATACATCTGCCAAACAACCATAGCTAGGCGAAGCTGTGAGCTTTACAAGTACAACCCCAGATCTATTAACATAACTATGCGAAACTGTTGAACCTACAGGGCCATTCACAGTTCCTGACCCATCACTAAAATCGTAACTGTAAGTAACTCCGGGAATGGTAGACGTCGAAAAATTTGTAAATTCATAGTTATTCCGAATCTCACAACTGTCCTTAAATAGTGTCTTAAAACTCAAATTTAGGCAATATGTAGTAACAGTAATAAGGGGAGCCATTGATGTATTGTAGAGCGTAGTATTCCCGTTGTTATCGTGCTCATATATTTGAAACGTATAATCTGTACAAGGCTTCAAACTATCAATTTTAACAAAATTGGTACCATTGGCATTGTAGACTATATAACAATTGGCTGGTGTACCATATTTTGGTGCTGTATTACCAATTAAATTAAAGTAAGGTTTTGGCGTGTAGGCATTGTCATCTACAGGCACAAAGTTGGGTGCCACTGTACCTTCGGTGGCAACAATAATTCTTGCCAACCCATTGCCATAAGCAAAGTTTAACTGTACAGAGTTACAGGTGATTTGAGAAACGGTAAAATTTGATGCTTGAATGCTTGGTCGTGTAGCATTCGCCGCCGACAAAGAGAGAACCAAAAGCAACCATATAGCGCATAACTTTTTCAATTAACGCAAATATAGAAAATATTGCCCATATTTTTACACTCTAATTGTAAAAATTATGTAATTTGAATGTTATCTGTTGATATAAGGTTTTCATTTCGGAATTTAACCACCAATTGTGCGGTTGTTACGATATCCTTTTTACAATAAGTGGCAATACGCTCCAAGTCGTTTTGCTGCCAATAGGTATGCCCTACCATGCTGCCATCAATATCGTCTTTTGGCGAGGGTATGCCAAAACATTTGGCTAAAACGTTTAATGAAGTGTAATTTTTATAATCTCCAAATTTCCACAATTCCATGGTATCAATAAAATTAGTCTCCCAAGGCTTTTTACCAGCAACATCTAAAATGGCTGGAATATCAATTCCATTAATAAGCAACCTGCGACAGAGGTAAGGAAAATCAAATTCCTTGCCATTATGTGCCACCATCATGTGTTTAGGTCCATTGAATTTGGAATTGAGCAAATTTACAAATTCTTGCAGCAATACTTTTTCATCATGGCCATGTATTGATTTTACTTTAAGGTGCAATTCGCCATCTAAATGGTGAAAAATACCCAGACCTATGCATACTATTTTTCCAAATTCAGCATAGATAGCAGCTCTGTCATAAATTTTAGAAGGAATAATCTCTGGATTATTTATTGCACCTGCTTTGCGGGCCCATAAGTCCTGCCATTCCTCATCTAAATCATCGAATAATTTTTGCTGAGATACCGTTTCTAAATCTAAAACCAGTAAATCTTGTAGTTGTATATTGTTTAGCATAATTAGTTTTCATCGTTTACCAGCTGCCGCCTGCTCCTCCGCCATTAAAACCACCTCCGCCTCCGAACCCGCCAAATCCACCACCACTGCTTCCTCCTCCTCCAAAACCACCACCTCCGCCACCAAGGAACATCCAAGGCAAAAGGTAACCGCCGGTCCTGCTTACACCGCCATTTCTGCCGCCTCCGAATTTGGAAAGCACAATCAATACCACAATAATCACAACGAGCATAATCAGTGGATTGGCTTTTGGTTTTTGTCGTTTTTTTATTTTTCCAGGATCGAATTCACCCTTCAATACTTCACTGATGGATTCTACCGCATTATCTAATCCTTGAAAGTAATTACCCGAACGAAACTCAGGTTTCATACTTTTTTCAATTATTAATTCAGTAATATAGTCTGTTAAAGCACCTTGTGTTTTATCGGCCGTTTGAATAAATATGGCATGGTCCTGAATGGCAATATAAATGAGCACACCACTGTTCACGCCTTCGCCTCCAACTTTATATTGTCGGGCAAATGCCAAACTGCGATCGAAAGCTGCCTGACCGTTCAATGATGCTTCAGTTACAATAGCAATTTCGGTAACCGTACTGTCTTTTATGGCTTTAATCTTGGCATTGAGCAGCTGCTCTTGCTCAGCAGATAAAACATCTGCAAAATCATTGACATAATTAACAAAACCGGGAACTGCAGAATTATTTTGGGCAAAACAAGATACTTGCACTAAGAGCAACATACATAGCCCAAACAACCATTTACTCCCCATAAGAAATTTCATCATTTAGTTCGTTAATATCATTACTTTCTCTAGGAAAATGGGGCTTGAGAATGCGACCAACCTCTTCTATTCCCTTTACAATTCCTATGGCAAATAGTCCTTCTTTAAAATACCCTAGCATCAATGTTTTTACGGTGTTCCAAAAATCATCACCTGCAATTTGATGGAAACCCGTATCGCCTAATATTGCAAACTGTTTTTTAGAAGGCACGATGTAAATTAAAACCCCATTGCGCCTTTCCGTTTCGTGCATTTTAAGTTTGGTAAAAATGGCTTGCGCATCAGTCATCACATCGTTATCGATCGACTTTGAAAAATGAACCCGTATTTCACCAGAGGTCCCTAATTCTGCAGCACGAATGGCATCGACAATTAGTTTTTCTTCCTTTTTAGAAAAAAAACGCTTTTTGAAAAATGACAAGAAAGACAATCCTGACACTATTATTTATCAAATAATTTTTCAACGTCAGGTGCTTTATCACTGCCTTCGGTTGCTTTAAATTCGTCTTTCGCCTTGAAACCAAACATACCAGCAAAAATATTCCCTGGGAATGTCCTTGCACTAATATTATAATTTCTTACTGCGGTATTATAGTCGCTCCTTGAAGTTTGAATGCGATTCTCTGTACCTTCTAACTGACTTTGCAAACCAAGAAATGCTTCAGTACTTCTGATTGTTGGATATGCTTCCATTGTAATCTTAATCGCCGTATTGATTCTATCGCCCACTGCATTTAAGTCGGCAGGTGTTTGTGCTTTGCTAGCCGCATCTTTAATATCAGATGCTTCTTTTTCAAGATTAGGTATACCCGCACGAGCGTTGGTAACATTGGTTAATATGTCTTTCTCATTTTCAGCTGCTTTTTTAACTGTAGCAATTAATGAAGGCAATAAATCGGCTCTTCTTTGGTACTGTGTTTGCACATCACCCCAAGCCTTTTTAACTTCCTCGTCACCTTGTACTAAACCATTGTATTTACCACAACCATAAAAGCCTAGTAACAAAACAATTCCTAAAACGATTAATAATCCCTTTTTCATTTTTTATATAAATTTTACGTCAAATGTAGTAGAAAATTCATTAATCAACCTATTTTTTACATCAATAATATCAATTGAACGACCAATTTCATTTTGCAAAGAGGTAACTGACTTGTCGGCTATACCGCAAGGAATAATATGATTAAACAGATTTAAATCGGTATTCACATTTAAGGCTAAACCATGCATGGTTATAAACCTGCTGCATTTGATACCAATAGCTGCTATCTTTCTTTCATTGCTACTCCCTTTTCCTATCCAAATACCTATTCTACCATCTATTCTTTCGCTCTCAATAGCATAAAAACGAAGTGTGTTAATAATACATTCTTCAACACGAAAAACAAATTCCTTGACCCCTATTTTCAATGCTTCAATATCAAAAATTGGATACACCACCAATTGACCAGGACCATGGTAAGTAATATCGCCGCCCCTTTCTATGTGATAGGAGGTAATATTTCTTTCGGCTAATTCAGTTTCATTCAACAACAAATTTTTCATCTCGGCACTCTTACCCATCGTGTATACATGCGGATGTTCGCATATAAGCAATGTATGTTTTGCATCGGGCAATTCTTTGTTTTCTAACTTATATTGGATGGCTGTATTGAAAATTTCTTTTTGAATTTGCCAGGCCGCATTGTATTCGATTAAACCCAATTCTTGTAAACGGCAATTTTGCATGGCACAAAGATACTCTATAAAAATTATTTGGAAGGATTTGAAGCGTTTCTATGATTAATTGGAATTGTTTTTTTCAAATTAATTAAATAGTCTTATTTTTATCGCACTAAAACAATGTCGGAACACAACGAACTTGGCAAAAAAGGCGAACAATTAGCCAAAGAACATTTAATGGCCAAAGGCTATAGTATTATTGCTCTCAACTTTCGAGCGGGCAGAGCCGAAGTAGACATTATCGCTAAAATTGGGGATACTTATGTATTTGCAGAAGTAAAGACCCGCACATCCGAACATTACGGCTTACCTGAGAGTTTTGTGAGCAACAAAAAACAGAAACTTTTTGCACAAGCAGCAGAGGCTTTTTGCGAGATAAATAACCATACAGACATAGAAATTAGATATGATATTATTTCTGTCATAATCAATCAATATTTAGAGAATGTGTTCCATATTGAAGATGCATTTTTTCCGGATAATTTGGGGTTGAAGCAGTATTAGGGATTAGTGGGATTGCGTTTGTTACCAATAATTGCCTTTAATATTTGTATTGCGGATGAAAGAAAGTGCTTTTTTAACCGCAATGGTCACAAAGCAAAGCCACACAAAGGTCACAGAGGGTGCAATTTTTATTAGTAAATTGAAAAATACTTCCTTTTATTTTACGCCTATTCGATTGTTATCTCATCTACAAAAATAAAAGCATCGCCTCCAGCACCTTGGTGCCAAGCAGGAAGTTGACCGTAATTCAATGCTTTGACTTTGATGTAGCGGTATTGGTTTGTTAAAGATGCGCTTGCAAATTCCTTGCGTTGCACATTGTAATTGCTGTCTGCTACCTCATTGTCAATGGTTTTTATTTCTTCGAAATTAATCCCATCTACCGAGCCATAGTAAATCACTTTTTGTGGCATTAAAATCCAAGAACGTGTATCTTGTAAAAAGCCAGTTGAAATTTTAGAAATACTTTTCACCTCCTTTAAATCGACTATGGCTTCAAAGTCTTGCGACTGATAGCCCTGCCAACGGCCCTTGCGCCAATCGGTATCGCCTGTTAAGCCATCCAATAAACCCTCCTCGCCATCGGCTGTGTATTGCTTGTTATAGGTTGAATTTATTTTGATCGTGTAGTTGTTGGGGCGTTTGTAGAAATGCGCAGTGCTCACAGCGCTAAAATGTTTACCCCCATTAACAATATGAATGGCCTTTATTGTTGTATTCTTATCAATTATTAGAATAGAATCTCTTCCAAATCTTCTGGAATTTAAACTTGGTTCTTGCCCATCAATTGTATAATAAATACCATCCATTGGGCTTTTAAAATATCTATTAAAATTTATTGAATCAACATTTGTTGTTAATTTTAATTTCAAAGTGGTGCTGATAATATCCTTGCTGTTCGATGCAATAATTGGTGCAGACATATACTGTTTCAATAACCTATCGCTTAAATCCTCATTTTTACAATAACTGTAATAATAGTTTGAATTTTTGCCAGTAAGCTTAAACCAATCTGATTGAGTATAGGCTTGGTCATATGGAAATCCATTTTTATAAACTGTAGCACTACTGTTGCCATTCAATAGCTTTACACTATCAAACATCATCCATCCAAATTCAAAATTTGTTGATGTTGGATTCACGGGATAAAACCCCATGGCACTGAAGACATACCATGCACTCATTTGTCCGCAATCTTCATTCCCACACAACCCATCAGGCGTTGGTTTGTACAATTCATTGCAAATTTTTTTGACATATTTTGAGCTAGAATCTATCGTACTAAAAAGATAGGGAATATGGTGACTGGGTTCATTGCCTTGTGCATATTGACCAACCAAGCCTGTGATATCGGATTGCTCTCTGCCGGTAGTTCTAGGATCTGCGTTAAACAATTGAGCTATTCTTAAATCATTTCTTACCACTTCATAATCTTGTGGAAAGGCAAATGAATATTGCCATGCATTCGCTTCTGTAAAATGGTTGTTAACTTGCTTGGGGTCAAATGGCTCGAGCCATCCTCCATTTTTTCGTGGACGAACAAAGCCTGATTTAAAATCATAGACATTCTGCCACCCTTGACTTAATTGATTGAAATAGTCTTCATCTTTAGATTCAGATAATGCTTTTGCAATTTCCGAAACACAATAAAAATCATAGCTATACTCCAGCGTTTTGCTCACACTCTCGCTTTCATCTTCAATGCTTAAATACCCTTTCTCCCTAAACTTATCCAAGCCAAAGCGATTGCTCATGGCCTCGGCCTTTACAGCCGGATAAATGGCCTTCAATTCCTCTAAAGAAATAACACCTTTGTTATAAGCATCTAAAATCACACTCACGCTGTGAAAGCCTATCATGCAATTGGTTTCATTGCCCCATAATTCCCACATGGGTAAGCGGCCGCTTTGTTCAAACTGCGCTTTGAAAGTCATGATGAAATCGTGTGAGCGCTTTTTATCGATAATGTTTAGTAAAGGATGTAATGCTCGATGGGTATCCCACAAAGAAAAAACGGTGTAGTAATTAAATCCTTCTGCTTTGTGAATTTGCTTGTCGCGGCCTCTATACCTGCCATCCACATCGTTCATGATGTTGGGGTGTATCATGCAATGGTAAAGGGCTGTATAAAAATTTACTTTTTCGTCTTTAGTGCCACCATACGACTTGATGCGATTGAGCTCTAAGTTCCAAGCGCTATTCGCATCTTTCTTTACTTTTTCGAAATTCCAGTGGGGCAATTCGGTTGTTAAATTATTTTTGGCGCCTGCTTCATCTGCACTTGAAAGAGCTGTTTTTACCAATATTTTTTCACCTACTTTGACCCAATATCCTAAATTAATTTTGGTTTCGCCTTTCTCATTTTTACTGATGATAATTTGATCGGCATCCCTGCTTACTTCAAAATAATAATAAACCAATTGGTTCTCGGCCCAAGCTTTTGATCTTCTCAGTCCCGAAAAACTATGCTTATTGATTTCGGTAATCTTGCCTTCCAATAATTCATCGCGGTGTTTTAAATTAAGGGTAATCCATGCATACCCTGCCTTTGAATACGTATATTGTTGCAAACCCACACGTGTTGTTGAGGTCAGTTCGACCTTTATGCCGTTATCCAATTTTACTGAATAATAGCCCGCTTTGGCTATTTCATTTTTATGCGAAAAGGTGTAATACAAGGTGTCAATTTTCTGAATGGGTTCAACAGGTTTACTCACAAAAGTCGGCATAAAAGCAATATCCCCATAGTCGCTGCAACCTGTGCCGCTTAAATGGGTATGAGAAAACCCATAAATAATACTATCGCTGTAATGATAGCCACTGCAGCCATCCCAACTGCCATCAATGCGGGTATCGGGACTCAATTGCACCATTGCAAAAGGCATGGTGACTCCCGGAAAGGTGTGCCCATGGCCGCCGGTGCCAATCATGGGATTGACATATTGGGTGTAATTATTTTGGGCATGCATACCAGAAATAATTAACAATATTATGAATGTTGATATGGCTCTCATTGGATGTGGTGAAATTATAAAATTAATTTGATTGTGGTGAATATTTGTCATTTTATTTGCAAAAAAACCAGCAAATAAATCGCCAAATATAGTTGCAATGGTTACATTTTTTTTGTAAAGATATGTGACCCCGCTGGGGTCAGGAACACATATAGCCATATTTATTCTGTTATAATTTGTAGGTCATTTGAGATGTTGTCTTACAAATATATGACCCCTCTGGGGTCAGGAACCATGTAGCCATATTTATTCTGTCATAATTGGTTGGTCATTTTGATGTGTTGTAGTACAGATATGTGACCCCGCTGGGGTCAGGAAACATTTAGCCATATTTATTCTGTTATAATTTGTAGGTCATTTGAGATGTTGTAGTAACGATAGGCGACCAAGATGGGTTAGGGAAACCAATTCGATCAAATAAAAAGACAAAAAAAGTTTGCTTACTTGGGTATTCATTTCAAATATCCTATTTTTGATTTTACAACAAGAAATGAAATTTTTTATAGGACTTTTTATTTTACTGCTCCAAACTCCTTGCAATGGGCAAACTCAACCTCAGGTAATTAATTCATCTGGTTTCTTTTTAACAAATAATTTATACCAATTTGACTTGAGTATTGGTGAACCACTCATTCAAACAATTAGCGGGAGTAATTCTTTATTAACCCAAGGCTTTCTACAACCAGAAATCAAGGCAAGCAACCAACTGGACTTATTGCTATCATTAACCCCAATTCACATATACCCCAATCCTGTTAGTGCCTTTATTACCATTCAAAGTGACTTGCCGAATCTTCAATTTGAGATAAGCGACATGACGGGTAAAATTGTTTTCGAACAACATAGTGCGTACCATTTGAACCTTGAATTTTTAAGTAATGGAATTTATACCCTATTTATTTACAATGAAAATAAGTTGCTCATCAACACCCAAAAAATTTGCAAAATCGATTAAAACAATATGAAACATTTTACCATTTGTCTTCTTTTATTTGTAGGTTTTGTGATTGTTGCAAAAGCCCAAGTACCAAGCGGTATAAATTACCAAGGTATAGCTCGAAATTCTACTGGTCAACCATTAGCGAACCAAACCATAGGGCTACAAATAAGCATTTACGATAGTACGACAACACGCACCGATGTCTATATTGAAAGTCGCACCCTTACCACCAATGTACTTGGTTTGTATACATTGGTAATAGGGAAAGGCACAGTTATAAGCGGCCACTTTGATAGTATTCGATGGGAGAATAATGAAAAATGGATAGAAGTGCAAATAGATCCTAGTGGAGGCAAAAAATATACACTTAGAGGCATTCAACAATTAATGAGCGTTCCTTATGCCTTGTTTGCGGGCAATATAAAACCTCGCAATGACTTACAAACATTAAGTTTAAAAAATGACAGCATCGTATTGAGTAAAAATGGAGGTGCTATTTGGCTCAATCAATTTTATGACAACACCGATTCTCAAAAATTGATTAAGAAAAACAACAGTTTAAAAATTAGCAATGGCAATACCGTTATTTTAAATGATGAAGACAGTACCAATGAAATTCAAAACCTTAGCATTTCGCGTGACACTATTCGTCTTTCCAAAAGTAGTAAGATAATTAAACTACCTGATCCTTTAGATGCAATTGAGGAAGCTATGGGTTGTGTTTTTGTGCACCGCTATTGCACTGGCGATGGTAGTCTTTCGAATCCTTGGAAATCAAGTGACAAATCGGCTGGGATTTTTGAAGCCATTAAACATTTAACCATCACGAAACGCATTGTCTATTTCAAACCAGGCTATTATTTTACAAGTGGGGCCTTAGATGTTGATTTTTCAAAACTATTACCCAACCTCAGTAATTCTGTATGGAAAACCACTTTTTCTGGTTATGGTATAGAATTTCAAGGTCACAATGCCAGTATCTACGTAAATGGAGGCGGTCCATTAACAGGTGGCAAACCCGGTATTGTGTTCAATTGGAAAGGTGAGCATGCCTTTTATTGGAAATTCTCTGGACTACAATTTTATGGTGTGGTGGATACCGCACTCGTACAATTTGGCAATAGCTATGAGTTCCCTTGGAATGGTTGCGAATTTGATATAATAGGCAACAATGGATATGTTGATGCTAACTATGCAACCAAAGCTTCTCGGGCCTCTGCTATTAAAGTTTGTTGGCCTTTAGATTGTCGTATGCATTTAGTGGGTGTTTGTGCAACAGGTTGTGGTGTAGAATTAGAAACGGCTACTTTCTGTACCATTAGTGGGTGTTTCAGCAATACGCTAATACCGAATACGAATACCATTTACAGCAATTCTTATGGCCTGAAACTCATCAATTGTCAGAGTAATACCTTTACGCACATGGACTTAGAGATTACCCATACAGGAATTAAATTTGAGCAATGGAGTATGCAAAATACGTTCTCTGCTATCTTTGTTTCTTATGGCGATACGACAGGGGCTACATTTGATAATAGCAAGCAAGTAACCAATGGTAAAAATGTCATTATTTCCATTCGCAGCGGCGGTACCGCACAAGCACCGAATTTACCGATTGCACAAAAATTATTTAGCAATAACAGTGATGCGACCAAGGTTAATATTATGAATTATTTCGGTTGGTAAAAAACATTGTCACATTACCATATGGGGATTGACATATTGGGTGTAGTTATTTTGGGTATCTAAACCCGAACGTAAAAGAATGCAAAACAAGTAATGAGGGTTCTCATTTGATGAAGGGAAAGTATAAAAGCATTTTGATTATGCAATATTGTATTCTTTTTTAACCACGAAGTACACAAAAGAAAGGACCACACAAAGATCACAGAGAAAATTAATCAAAAAGGGACATATAATTTCTAATGGAAAAACCTTTGTGAATTTTATGATGTATCAACTTCGTGTCCTTTGTGGTTAATCGCTTTAATTGTTTGTCATCTTATTTGCCAAAAGCGCAAATAAGTCGCCAAACACAATCCCATTCCATCGATAACTCCGGCCTGAAGGCCGGAGTTATATACATTTGACCCCGCTGGGGTCGGGGAACCAGTTAGAATATCTTTTCCAAAAAATAAGCAATTAAACGATTATCAATGTCGCATTTTGAATTATCAGCTATATTTGATGTTGTAATTATTTAATCAATGCTTTTTATATTTTTAATTTCCCTCATGCTGTTATTTACTTTTGGCTTGGGTATTTATATCCTTATAATGGCAATTCAGGAAAAATTTCCAGTATAAAATTTGTCAAAAAACTATTCAAACCTCTATTTCTTATTATTTTCCCTATTGTAACATTTCTGCTTTTATACTATGAATATTTAGACTTCGTGAAAAGTTGGGAAAATTATTGATTTACCCCAAATTTATGTCACAAAAAAACCATCCGTTTTGAGCGAATGGTTTTCCATAAATATTTAAATTGGATTTTAACCGTTCAATGCTGCTGCACCACCCACGATTTCTGAAATTTCGTTGGTAATGGCTGCTTGTCTAGCACGGTTGTATTGTAACTTCAGTTGCTTTAATATCTCACCAGCATTGTCCGTTGCTTTATCCATAGAGATCATACGCGCACCGTGTTCGCTGGCGAATGAATCTAATAAACTTCTATACAATTGTGTCTTTACTGCTCTTGGAATCAATTCCTCGAGTATCTCCACTTTATTAGGTTCGAAAATATAATCGTTAGCAGTTGCTTTGCCTTTTGCTTTTTTGGTAACCGGTATTCCTACTGGCAACATTTGATCGTTGGTAACAATTTGAGTAGCGGCATTTTTAAATTTATTATAAACAACCTCTACTTGATTGTAGCTACCTGATAAAAACTTACTCAAGATAAAATCACCAATCATGAAAACATTCTCATTGTTCAAACTACTAAAAGTTTGCATATAAGTGGTATTCATTGGCAAGTTATACTTTTTTAAAGATTCGTATCCTTTTTTACCAACAAATAACAATTCAACTTTATTGGCTTTAACTTGCTCAGCATAATCATTCTCGATTAAAAATTTAGTTCTTTTGATAACGTTGGCGTTAAAACCACCGCATAATCCTCTGTCGCTAGTAACAACGACCAATAACACTTTTTCTAATTTAGAGGCATTGAAGAATTTCGCCAACTTTTCGTCATCTACACTGTCTGCTAGATTTTGCAAAATACTGTTTAATTTATCTGCATAAGGACGCATTTGAAAAATAGCACTCTGAGCCTTTCTCAACTTAGTAGCAGATACCAATTTCATTGCCTTGGTAATCTGTTGTGTTGAGATGGTAGAGCTTATTCTACTCCTTACTTCTTTTAAATTAGCCATGTCGTTTTACGAAAAATATTAAGCGGTATAATTGGAAGCTAACTCTTTACAAACTTGCTCAAGAACAGCTGTAATGGTATCATCAATTTTACCTGCTGCTAAGCTATTCAAAGTATCTTTGTGTTTGCGTTCCATGAAATCTAAGAATTCTGCTTCGAATTCTCTTACTTTATTAACAGGAATACTATTTAAAGCGCCTTTAGTACCAAGATAAATGATTGCAGTTTGTTGATCAACTCTCAATGGTGAATACTGACCTTGTTTCAAGATTTCTACGTTACGTGAACCTTTTTCCAAAACTGCTTTTGTAGCAGAATCTAAGTCAGAACCAAATTTAGCAAACGCTTCCAATTCACGGTATTGGGCTTGATCTAATTTCAAAGTACCAGCTACCTTTTTCATTGATTTAATTTGCGCGTTACCACCCACACGAGATACAGATATACCTACGTTAATAGCAGGACGAACACCTGAGTTAAACAAGTTTGATTCTAAGAATATCTGACCATCTGTAATTGAAATTACGTTGGTTGGAATATAAGCAGATACGTCACCCGCTTGTGTTTCGATAATTGGCAATGCTGTTAATGAACCACCACCTTTAACTTTACCTTTTAATGAAGGCGGTAAGTCATTCATGTTTTGAGTAATTGCATCAGAAGCATTCAATTTACAAGCTCTTTCAAGCAAACGACTGTGTAAATAAAACACGTCACCTGGATAAGCCTCACGTCCTGGTGGACGTCTTAACAACAAGGACACCTCACGGTAAGCCACCGCTTGTTTAGACAAATCATCATAAACAATTAAAGCTGGCAAACCTCTGTCTCTGAAAAACTCACCAATTGCAGCACCTGCCATAGGAGCAAAGAATTGCAACGGAGCTGGCGCAGAAGAAGAGGCTGTTAATACCACTGTGTATGGCATAGCACCTTTTTCTTCTAATGTTTTTACAACTTGCTTAACCGTAGATTCTTTCTGACCAATGGCCACATAAATACAATATACTGGTTGACCTTTTGCGTAAAATTCTTTTTGGTTGATAATGGTATCGATAGCAACTGCAGTTTTACCTGTCTGTCTATCACCAATGATTAACTCACGTTGACCTCTACCAATAGGAATCATTGCATCGATAGATTTGATACCTGTTTGCAAAGGCTCTTTTACTGGTTCACGGAACAATACACCCGGTGCTTTACGCTCCAAAGGCATTTCGTACATTTCGCCAGTCAATGGACCTTTACCATCTATTGGTTCGCCAAGGGTATTAATAACACGGCCTAACATACCTTCGGTTACATTAATCGAAGCGATTTTACCTGTTCTGCGAACGGTATCACCTTCTTTAATTAAAGTACTACTACCGAATAATACGGCACCAATGTTATCTTCTTCAAGGTTCAATACAATGGCTTTCATGCCATTTTCAAATTCAATCAATTCACCTGATTGAACCTGGGTAAGACCGTGGATACGGGCAATACCATCACCTACTTGAAGTACAGTACCGACTTGTTCTAATTCGGCTTCTGTTTTAAAGTTTGTTATCTGTTGTTTCAGAATTGCTGAAACTTCATCAGGTCTAATTTCTGCCATGATTTATTATTTTATGCGATGTTTAATTCTTTTTTAAGGTTTCTCAATTTGGCTGCAATACTGCTATCAAGCAAGTTATCGCCAAATTTAATGACTAATCCACCAATTACTGATGCATTAATTGTGCTGTGCAATTCGATTGACTTAGCACCTGTTTTATCCATTACAAATTGTTTAATACTTTGTAATGTTTGATCGTCTACAGCAACTGCAGATTCTATATTTACTTTCTGTATACCTTGATGCGCTCTATAAGCTGTTAGGAATGATTCAGCAATTTCTGATAAAACATCTTCTCTGTTTTTAGAACAAACCAGGGCAATCAAATTGATGGTTAATTCATCAAAATTTTTGAAAATAGTTTTCAAAGCCAATAACTTCTGATCACCATTGATAATAGGATTTGACAACACATTTCTTAAATCTTTACTTGATTGACAAGTATCGAAAAGCGTTTGCATATTATCTGCAACTACCGATAGTTTATTATCGGCAATGGCTTGTTGAATCAGCGCTTGTGCGTATCGATTGGCTATTTTAATTTCTGACATTGATTAAGCGATCGCTTGTTGATTGTTGTTCAGGTTGTTAACTTGACTAGCTATGATAGCTTGTTGTTCTGCAGAATTCGACAATTGATTACTAATCAATTTTTCGGCAATATTTACAGACAAAGAGGCTACTTGACCTTTTAACTCAGCAATAGCGCTTTGCTTTTGCTTGCTAATTTCTTCGGTGGCTCTTTGAATGATACGTTTACCTTCTTCTTCGGCAGACTTTTTAGCTTCGGCTATGATTTCATTTTTCATATCCCTCGCTTCTTTTAATATCTGGTCGCGTTCTTCTCTTGCTTGTTTGTGCAAAGCCTCATTATCGCTGTTCATTTTTGCCATTTGCTCACGCGCAATTTCAGCCGATTTTAAAGCTTCGTCGATAGAGTGTTCTCTTTCGTGTAAAGCCGTTAAAATTGGTTTCCAAGCGAATTTCTTTAGCAAGAACATTAACAAGCCAAATACCAATAACATCCAAAAGGTAAGACCTAAACCGGGTAATACTAAATCCATTTTTTTATTTGTTTTTAATTAATGTAAAATCAGCAGGAGAAGGTCATTCTCCTGCTAATCTGTGGTATCGTTGTTATTAAACGAACAATATCAATAGGCAAAGTACGATAGCAAAGAACACCGCACCTTCTACAAGTGCAGCAGCAACAATCATGTTTGCTCTGATATCACCTGTTGATTCTGGTTGACGGGCAATGCTTTCTAAAGCGCTTTTACCAATGTTACCGATACCGATACCTGCTCCGATTGCGGCTAAACCTGCACCGATAGCTGCACCTAATCTAGATGGGTCGGCTGATACTGCTTGTAATAGAATTTCTAAAATTGACATATTATTTGGGTTTTTATTTGTTTGATTTATTTTAAATTAATGGTGGTCTTCAGCATGGTGGTGTTCTTCTGTTGCAGAACCGATGTAAAGTGATGCCAAAAGGGTGAATACATAGGCTTGTAAGAATGCTACTAGCAATTCTAACACACTCATGAATAAGGTAAAGGCTACAGATAAGACAGATGCACCATATCCAGCACCTACACTTTTCTGCCCGAAGATAAAGATTAAGCTAAAGAAACCTAAGATGATAATGTGACCAGCAGTAATGTTAGCGAATAAACGCAACATCAATACAAATGGTTTCAATACCACACCTATAATTTCGATAGGGATTAACAATATCCATAAGCCAACAGGAACATCTGGCATAAAGATGTGTTTCCAATAATGTTTGTTACCAGAGAAATTAACAACAACAAATACCACTAAGGCTAATATCATGGTTACAGCAATATTTCCAGTAAGGTTCGCTCCAAAAGGGAAAATTGGAATTAAACCCATTAGGTTATTGATGAAAATAAAGAAAAATATTGTTAACAATAAAGGCAAGAAACGGCCGTAATGTTTACCAACTGATGGCTTAATTACTTCGTCTCTTAAAAATATAATCAATGGTTCGATTAAAGATTGTAAACCCTTAGGCGATGCTTTACCTCTTGTTTTGTATGATTTAGCAACCGTTAGGAAAATAACCAATATTAAAATAGCACCTATTAATAAGGCCATTACATTTTTAGTAATTGAGAAATCCATAGGTTTAGCGTTTAATACCGCCTTTTTTTCCCCAATTTCAATTGCACCTTCAGCATTGGTATTATAAATATGACCATCATGTAGTTTATAAAAATTTCCTTTACTTTCTACTACTGCATGACCATGATTAAATTTAGAAGAAGAAAACGAGTGCAAACCATTGTCATATAGAATAATAGGTAAAGGGACGCTTACGGCATGTCCATTCCAATCCAAAATATGCCAATCATGTGCATCTTTAACGTGTTCCAAAATCATTTTGCCAGGATTAAAAACCTCATGGCCCTCTTCGGGCGTACCTTTATGGGCATCCAAATGAGAATATTCCTCATCATCTAATGAATCTGAAGTTGAAATATCTGCGTTTTTTATTTCCTGCGTTGGATGGTTCACATGCTCATTCGCGAAGGAAAAAACAGGTGAAAAAAGCGTAAAAACAAAAATCAGAACAAATAATTGTAGTTTACTTAAAATTGAAAGTCCTTTATTTTCGGGCATCGTCACCATTTTTATCTTTTTCTGAATTGGTGCGCAATTTAGAAAGGATAAATTGAATTTCAAAGCCCGTATAAATAAAATATGTAATTAGCATAAAAACGACTGCAAACTTATTTGGTATCGTACTAATATTGAGATAGATAACAATAAAAATTAATGCAAAAATCATTTTCAACCCCATCGATCCAAAATAAATTGCATTGAATTTGGATTGTGAAACATTTACAGCTCCCGAAATTTTTCGCATTGCAAACAAGGTATTGAGCAAAAAAACCAAGATGGCACCTAAAATCCAATATTTATCATTCCAAGCAAATCTACTATTTGGAAGTATCAACGCTATGGCAATTAACAAAGCTGTAACGAATGGCAATTGCATTTTTTTTGAAATCATTATAGTTTCTTGATTATATAATACATGGATGTAAAAATTCCTAGGAATACGCCTAAAAGTGTAAAGATCGGGAATTTGAACACAAAATACTTATCTAAATACTTACCTCCAAAGGTCAGAATTGTAATAATCGCAGCCATTTGCAATGCTATGGACGAGTATTTACCATAATCCGATAAAGGTGTTTTTTTTTGCAATGTATTAACTTCCTGAAGTTGCAGTGGCTTTATGCATATAACAGTTGCCATTAAAAACTGCACCACTTTCGATAACTATTTTAGCAGTCTTGATATTGCCGTTGATTTTAGCAGTAGCTCTCAAAAACAATGTTTCAGCTATTTCAACATCCCCTTCAATTTTTCCAGAGATATCGGCACTACGCGCAATGGTATTTCCAATAATTTCTGCACTCGCTCCAATGGCAATCTTTGACTTAGAAATAACATTGCCATGAATTCTTCCATCAACTCTTAAGTCACCGTCAGATGTGATATCACCTTTTATAAGGGTTGCAGTGCCTATCATATTTAAGGCTGAGCCTTGGTTATTGTCGGATTTGTTATTTTTATTCAACATTTTATAGTGCAATAATATTAAAAAGAAATATAATTTAGTGGATTAACTGCAATGCCATTGTGCCAAAGTTCAAATTTAAGCCCTTTTGTTTTTCTTTTAACGTTGGCTTCGCCTACCAATGAGATGGTTTCCCCGGCCTTTACAAAAGCACCAACTTCTTTGTATAAAACGCCATTTTGTTTGTAAGTAGAAATCCAATTATTTTGATGCTGTATGCTAATAATAAAGCCATATTCAGGAGTCCATCCATTAAAAACCACGGTGCCATCCATCGCCGCTTTAACACTTTCTTCGCCCTCCGTTATAATTTCGATAAAAGGTGCGTTGCCAGCATTAAATGAACTTGCAACGGTGCCGTTAACAGGTGTAAAAAATAAAAATTCGCTCCCTAATAAATCCTGCTCAGGACTAAAATCAGCGACCCCATTATTAACCATTGGTCTTTGCTTCTCCTCTTTCTGTTTGGCATTTTCAATAATCGAATTGGCATTCTGCACTCTGTCACCATCTGCTTTGGTTTCGTTAATTTCGAGTTCTACTTTTCTGCTTTTATCCGCTTTATAAGGCAAATCATAAGCTGTAACATCTTCGCCATTAATGATTTGTTTCATGGCCAATTCTCTTTTTTCGGAGATAGAAAGTTTGTTTTCCAACTTATTTAGTTTGTTTAAAACATCATTTTTCATCTTTCCGTCGAAATTTTGCGCATATCCTGGGGCATAATCTTTTACAGTAGGGAACAAAGTGTATACACCCCAACTAATTAAGGAGAATAAGAGCAAACCTGCTGATACGACTAATATAACGTTTCCAGGAGAAAGGCTTAATGAAGTCTTTTCCTGAAAATTAGTTTCGTTAATTATCAACAAGCGGTACTTGTTTTTTAACTTTAAAAGTAATTTTCTTTTCTCTTGTTTCTTTTCCATGTCAAAAATGTGCTTGGCAAATAATAAATTTGCGTTTTCAAAGTTACCTACAAATAAACAAGAAAAATTTGAATCGTTTAAAAATAATAGCAATTATACTGATTTGTTTTCTCTCAGAAAGCAGAGCGCAGTCCATCCTATCGAAAGTTTGGCACAATACAGTATCGCATTACAATTATTATTACAATGCAAGTATGTTGATTACAGAAGCCGAAGACAACACGACTTTGGCCTATAAAGACAACTTTAAAGATGTACTCTCCCTTTATCCCATTGGCGATGAAGCTTCGTTAAAGGGAAATAGTGCTAAAATGGATGAAGTGCTTAAAAAATGCTCCCACATTATTGACAAACACAGCAAAAGTAAATGGGTAGATGATAGTTACCTACAAATGGGCAATGCGCAATTTTACAAGGGCGATTTTTATGCGGCGATAGAAGTTTATGAGTATGTGGCGAGTAATTTTAAAAACTCATTACCTGGAGCAAAAGCGGAAATCAATTTATTATTGACTTATATCCAACTCAAAAAATACGATGATGCAGAAGCATTATATACGAAACTCAACAATAAGAAAGATTTTCCAGAGAAATTAAAAACCTCGCTCAATATAGCAGGTGCTGCTATTAACATTAAACAAAAAAAATATTTAGTAGCTATCAAACTGCTAGAACAAGCAATTCCAAAAGTAAAAAACAAAGCTCAAAAAATTCGCTATAATTTTGTATTAGCCCAATTGTATATTTTAACAAAAAAGAACACCAATGCATTAGAAAAGTTCAAAAAAGTTGTTAAATTAAACCCGCCATACGAATTTGCCTTTAATGCAAAACTAAACATGGCCAAGGCGATTAATACAAAAAACCGGGGTGAAGTTAGAGACGCGATGGCCACGCTTAGAACCATGCTTAATGATGACAAGAATATCGACTATTTTGATCAGATTTATTTTGAGTTAGGTAATTTAGAATTGGCCGACAAGAATGAATCGCAAGCCATTGTAGAATACAGCAATTGCTTAAGAAGTAAAAGCAATGATCCTAATATTAAAAGTTATACATATTTGGCATTGGCAGATTTGTATTTCAAGAAACAAGATTACTCAAATGCTCAAGTTTACTATGATAGTTCGGCAAGAAGTACTGACAAATTCAATCCAGAATACCCCAATATTATTGCAAAAAATCAGATTCTAAATGAGTTAATTAAACATCTTTTAAATATTAAAGAAAAGGATAGTTTATTGCGATTATCTGACAATAAAAAACTACTTGAGAAGACCATTGATAACTTGATTAAAGAGGAAAAGCAAAATATTGAGGAGAAAAAACAATTAGAAGAAAGGCAAAAGATACAACAGCAATTGGTCACGCAAAATTCGCAGGCCCCTGTTACCTCCACCAACTTCCCGTTTTATAATCAAACTGCGAAAACAAAAGGCTTACAAGATTTTCAAAGAATATGGGGCAATCGAGAATTATCCGAATATTGGGGAATAAGCAGTAATAAAACTGCCATACTTCAAAAATTCAATGATGGACAAGAAAACAATGATCCAGGTAGCGAAGACAAAAGAAAGCTTTTGGAAGACATGCCTGATGAAAGAAAAAAATATTATTTCAGCATTCCATTTTCTATAGAAGATAAACAAAAAATGCGCGATGATATTTCCGAATCATATTTTTTAGGCGCTAATGTTTACTACCAAAGTTTAAAAGAAAACGAGAAAGCAAAAAAGATGTTGGAAGAAATGTTGACGCGCTTCCCAAAGAGTAAATATGAACTCAATGCATGGTATTTGTTAGCTCGCATTAGCAAAGAGCAGGGTAAAATGGATAAGTTTGATTACTACACAGATTTAATTCGGAAGGCAGATCCTAAAAGTTCTTTTTTAAATGTCTTGGAACAAAATCCAACTGATAGTGTAGCACAAACAACTGTTGTTGATAAAGCCGACAATGAAGTAGAAATATTATATAATAAAACTTATGATGCATTTAAATCGCAAAAATTTGCAGAAGTGCTCATACTTAAAAAAGAAAATGACGAAAAATATACTGGTAATCCTTTACAAGTTAACTTCGATTATCTCGAAGCCTTGTCTATTGGCAAGCAAGGTGATCTTGTATTATTTCAGAAGAAACTCCAAGCAATTGTAGATAATTACCCGCTAACTGAAATTGGCAAGCAGGCTGATCAAACTTTGCAAATCTTAAAAGCAAAAAACGAAAAATCAGAACCGAAAAAGGAATTGAAAAACACTTCGAATAGTCCTTATAAATACAATGAGTCGGATCCGCATTTTTACATGCTTGTTATCCCTGCGAATATCAATATCAATCAAATAAAGACTATTATAAGTGGATTTAATAAAGCACAATTTAGTAGTGAAGATCTGCAAATTACGAGTAGTTTGATAGGTGCTGAATATCAAACTATTGTCGTGAATAATTTTTCCACTTTCGCTAAATTGAAAGAGTACATCACTCAAATAAAAGGCAACAAAGCGCTTTTTGCGGATGTTAAAGACAATGCGCTTTTTCAAAACTTTATCATCAGTCAAGATAATTTCGGCATATTAATTGGCGAAAAAAAATTAGACAATTACATCCTGTTTTATAAATCTGCATACCCCTACTAAAAATAATAATGGCCAAAGCTCAAAATCAAAATCCACTCCTCAAAAAATTTTGGAAGTTTTTACTATTCACACTTTTATTTATCCCCGTTTTTTTTATTCTGGTAAATTTTGGCATACTTGGTCATATGCCCGATATTGAGGAATTAGAAAATCCACGCAGCGCACTGGCCAGTGAATTGATTAGTGAGGATGGGATTGTAATGGGTCAATACTATATTCAAAAAAGATCTTATGTCTCATTTAAGGATATTTCTCCTCAAATGTTCGAAGCATTAATTTCTACAGAGGACGAGCGATTTTATGAACACTCAGGCATTGATGCTAAACGTTTACTAGGTGCTTTGATGGGATTTGGCAGAAATGGTGGCGCAAGCACGATTACGCAACAGTTGGCTAAAAACCTATTTCACTATGATGATGGTGAGCGTCCCAATGTGGTCATTCGTTTAACTCAAAAACTAAAAGAATGGGTGATTGCGTTAAGGCTAGAACGCAGGTACACAAAGAATGAAATAGCGACCATGTATTTGAATACTGTTCGTTTTTCTGGATCATCATTTGGAATTAAATCGGCGGCTAAAGAATTTTTTAATAAAAAACCGAGTGATCTCAAAACAGAAGAATGTGCGGTACTTGTTGGTTTACTAAAAGCAATCACAGCCTATAATCCTAGAAGTAATCCTGAAAATGCACTAATCAGACGAAATACGGTATTAGGCCAGATGAAACGCAATGACAAGTTGACTCCAGAAGCTTATGAAAAACTAAAAAACGAGCCAATTAAACTCAATTATCAATATGAAGATCACAACGAAGGCATGGCGGTTTATTTTAGGGAATATATCAAAAGAGACTTAACCAAATGGTGCAGAGAGCACACCAAACCCAACGGCGAAAATTACAACTTATATAAGGATGGTTTAAAAATATATACCACCATCAATTCTAAGCTTCAGCAGTATGCAGAAAATGCGGTGAACAAACATCTCAAAGATCTTCAAAAACAGTTCGATAAAACATGGGAAGGCAAACAACCTTGGAGAGATGAAGATTGGAAAGTATTAGCAGATTATCCTGTACAAGAATTGCGCAAAACACCTCGCTATCAGCTATTGAAAAAATCTTTTGGCAAGGATACTGGAGCCATAATGAAAGTTTGTAGAACAAAAGTAAAAATGACTGTTTTTAGTTGGAGTGGGGATCGTGATACCATGATGAGTCCATTAGATTCAGTTAAGTACATGAAGAAATTTTTACATACTGGTTTTATTGCTATTCAGCCAACCACAGGCCAGGTTAAAGCTTGGGTTGGGGGTATTAATCACCACTATTTCCAGTACGATCATGTGAACAGAGGAGCCAGTAGGCAAGTTGGTTCAACTTTCAAACCATTTGTATATGCGTTGGCAATAGATAATAAAATTTCACCTTGTACCCAGTTCCCGAATACCCCACCTGATTTCGGAAATTGGCGCGTTCACAATAGCGATGGCAATTATGGTGGCAGTATGAATATGTACAAGGGTTTGGCCACCTCTACCAACTGTATTGTAGCCCAAATAATGAAAACAATGGGCGACCGTGCACCTGAAACAGTGATTGAATTTGTTAGGAAAATGGGTATTGACAGTGCCAAGATGCAGGCTGTACCATCAATTTGTTTGGGTGTTACCGATATTTCTCCATTTGATATGGCAGGCGCGTTTTCTATATTTGCCAACAAAGGATATTGGGTAGAACCTACGTATATAACAAGAATTGAAGATAAAAACGGAAATATACTTGCTGAGTTTGCACCAGAGCACATTAAACAAGTTTTAAATGAAGAAAAAGCATTCGTAATGTGTCAATTATTAGAAGGTGTTTGCACAAGAGGAACTGGTCAGCGTTTACACAGTAAATATGGTGTTGAAGGATGGGTAGGTGGAAAAACAGGAACTACACAAAGTAATAGTGATGGTTGGTTTATGGGCGTTACAAAAGATTTAGTTTGCGCCACATGGGTTGGCTGTGATAGCAGAAAAGTTAGGTTCAGAAGCACTGCTTATGGACAAGGGGCACATGCCGCTTTGCCTATCTTTGCCTATTTTATCAAAAGCGCCAAGGCCGACCCCGATTTGAAGATAACACTAGAACCTATACCAAAACCGGAAAAGCAATTGAGTATTGAATATAATTGCGGGGAATATTCTGAGGGTGGCAACCTGGATGAATATGGGCAACCTGATGACTTACTGAATCTGGGAATTTAGTATTTCACAATGAAAATAGTTTTCAAAAGCATCATGAGGTATCTGTTTTTGGGCTTGAAATTCTTTTTACTTTTCATCGTTTTATATTTTGCAAGCTATTTCATTTGCTCTAATATTGTTATCAACCAAACAAACTCCTATCCTGCCTCTGATATGGAAATTTTCATTGCCTCAAATGGGGTCCATACCGATTTGATTTTTCCAGTAAAAACCAGTCAAATAGCATGGGATACTGTCTTCCAACCGACTACATTTAAGTCTGTTGATAGTTCTTATCACTATATTGCACTTGGTTGGGGCGATAAAGGATTTTATATTGAAACACCCACTTGGTCCGACTTAAAGGCTAGCACCGCATTTAAGGCCGTATTTTTTCTAAGCTCCTCGGCTATGCATGTTACTTATCATAAGAAAATAAAAACGGACCATGCTATCAAATCTATAAAAATTAATAACCAACAATATCAAAAGTTGATTGCATATTATCAGTCGACTTTAAACAGATCGCATGCGAGCATTCAATTGATAAGAGATAAAGGATATACATCGAGCGATAATTTCTATGAGGCGAAGGGCACCTATAGTTTTTTGAAAACATGCAATATTTACACAAACGATGCTTTAAAAAATGCGGGTATAAAAGCACCACTTTGGAGCCCATTTGCTGCTGGGTTAATTAAGCATTATTGATATTTTTAAAATCTAATGGTCTTAACTATTTTCACATTAGATAAAAAAGCGAAAAATAAATTAAAAAAAACTATGTACTTCATTAAGAAAACTTAATTTTGCGATTTAATAAATTTTTCAACTAAATTATCATGTTGTTATTAGTCAATAGTCTTCACGACTACCTACCTATACTCTTTACATTTATTGTAGCTGTTGGTTTTATAGCAACTACGATGGTGGCTACCCACCTGCTAGGACCCAAAAAACAGTCTGAAATCAAATCAGAAGCTTTCGAATGTGGCATAGAATCGCAGGGCAATGCTAGAACACCTTTTTCTATAAAATATTTTTTGATTGCTATTCTTTTCGTTTTATTCGATGTCGAAGTGATATTTATGTATCCTTGGGCTGTAAACTTCAAAACACTTGGCGTTATGGGATTAATAGAAATGTTTATGTTCATGGGGTTCTTAGTCATTGGACTTTTATACATTATCAAAAAAGGAGCATTAAAGTGGGAATAGTTAAAATTTAATTTCATTGTATTAATAGAAAATTACTTTCAAAAATAAAAAATGAGCATAGATATTCAACCAAAACATAAACCTGAAGGATTAGAAGGCGCTGGTTATTTCGCTACTTCTTTGGATAAGGTAGTTGGTTTAGCAAGGGCCAATTCACTTTGGCCATTACCATTTGCAACTTCATGTTGTGGCATCGAATTTATGGCCACCATGGCCTCGCATTATGACTTGGCTAGATTTGGATCGGAGCGTTTAAGTTTCTCTCCACGTCAAGCAGATTTATTGATGGTGATGGGTACTATTTCAAAAAAAATGGGACCAATTCTCCGTCAGGTATATGAGCAAATGGCTGAACCCAAATGGGTTTTAAGCATGGGTGCTTGTGCAAGTAGTGGTGGTATTTTTGACACATACAGCGTATTGCAAGGTATTGATAGAATAATCCCAGTAGACGTATATATACCAGGTTGCCCTCCCCGTCCGGAACAAGTATTAGATGGCATACTCAAAATACAAGAACTTACTAAATCTGAAGCCCTGCGCAGAAGAGATAGTCCTGAATACAAAGCGATGCTTGCAACTTATGGCATCGAATAATCAATCTAAATCTTTAAAAATATCAAAGTGAACACAACTGAATTGTTCGATCATCTATCCGAGAAATTAAAAGCACAATTTGGCGATGACTTTATCGGTGGAGAAATTCAATATGATTTTCCTGTTTTTATAGTTGAAAAAAAGAGCATTCTCGAAGTGCTTCAATATTTAAAAACCACCCCAGAATTAAATTATCATTTTTTAACGACCTTGTGTGGTATACACATGCCCGAAAACAAAGGAGCAGAATTAGCCATCATGTATCAATTGCACAACATGGTAGACAACCATAGAATTAGGGTCAAAATTTTCATGGAAGATGGCGATGTTAAAGTACCATCCGCTACTTCAATATGGCCAACAGCCAATTGGATGGAAAGACAAGAATATGATTTCTTTGGTTTTAACTTTATAGGCCACCCCGACCTTAGAAGAATTCTCAACATGGATGAGATGAATTATTTCCCAATGAGAAAAGAATATCCTTTGGAAGATGGCAGCCGTGATGATAAAAGTGATAAAATGTTCGGAAGATAAATCAATATAAATAGTGAGCACAAATAACCATATTATAAAACCTGAAGCTGAAAAAGAATATAACATTCTTAACTTAGGTCCGACCCACCCTGCAACACATGGTATTTTTCAAAACATTCTGAAAATGGATGGTGAAATTATAATGCATGCTGAACCTACGGTCGGTTATATACACAGAGCTTTTGAAAAAATCGCAGAACACCGTCCCTACAATCAGATAACACCTTTGACAGACCGTTTGAACTATTGTTCATCACCCATTAACAACATGGGTTGGCATATGACGGTTGAAAAATTAATTGGATGTGAGGTACCTAAACGTGCCGATTATTTGCGCGTTATTATCATGGAGTTATCGCGTATTGCTGATCATGTTATTTGTACAACAATTATCGGTCAGGATACTGGTGCAACCACTGGATTTTTATATTTCTTCCAAATGCGTGAGAAAGTATATGAAATTTTTGAAGAAGTATGTGGAGCAAGACTGACCACTAATATCGGTAGGGTTGGCGGTATGGAACGTGACTTTTCTGAAGTTGCTTGGGCTAAACTCAAGGCATTCATGATTGAATTTCCAAAATTCTTAAATGAGTTTCAGCGATTAATTGAACGCAACAGAATCTTTATGGATAGAACAATTAATTGCGGTCCTATTACAGGAGAAAGAGCATTGGCTTATGGTTTTACTGGTCCTAATTTAAGAGCAGCAGGTATTGATTATGATGTTCGTGTTGCAAATCCTTACAGCAGTTATCAAGACTTTGATTTCAAAATTCCGATAGGCGGAAATGGCGATACTTACGATCGATTTATGGTGCGTATTCAGGAAATGTGGGAAAGCGTAAGCATCATTAAACAAGCCATTGAAAAAATGCCAGTCGGCGATTTTCATGCCGATGTTCCTGAATTTTATTTGCCAAATAAGGAAGATGTTTATAGCAAAATGGAAGCACTCATCTATCACTTTAAAATTGTGATGGGTGAAATGGATGTTCCAAAAGGCGAGGTATACCATAGTGTTGAAGGTGGCAATGGCGAATTAGGTTTTTATTTAATTAGCGATGGCAATCGTGCACCATTCAGATTGCATTTCAGAAGGCCTTGTTTTATTTATTACCAAGCCTATCCTGAAATGATTACTGGCGGACTATTAAGTGATGCCATTTTAACAATGAGTAGTTTAAATGTAATTGCAGGCGAATTAGACGCTTAATAAAGAAAGTAGATAATGACAACAAGTGAACAAATAGTATTTAGCAAAGAATCTTTGGATGTAGTTCAAAAAATGATGTTGCGCTATCCAGAGGGTAAGCATAAGTCAGCCTTAATTCCAATCTTGCATATTGCACAAGCGGAATTCGGCGGTTGGTTAAGTGCTCCTGTTATGGATTATGTCGCTGTAATTTTAAAAATACAACCTATAGAAGTATATGAAGTAGCATCTTTCTATAGTATGTTTAATTTAAAACCAGTAGGAAAATGCCTAATTGAAGTTTGCAGAACCAGCAGCTGTTGGTTGTGTGGAGCAGAAGATATCATCGATCATATTGAGAAAAAACTAAGTATCAAAGTTGGCGAAACTAGTAGCGATGGCATGTTTACGCTAAAGGCTGTTGAATGTTTGGGCAGTTGCGGAACAGCACCAATGATGCAGGTAGGTGCAGACTATCACGAAAACTTAACCATTGGCAAAGTGGATGAGTTATTAGAAAAATTTAAATCAGAGGATAAACAAAGCCGATATTGCTAAATCAGATGAGCAAAAAATTACTTTTAAAAAACGACCATATTCACAATATTCATGAGTTATCTGTTTACCGTCAAAATGGTGGTTATTCAGTTCTTGAAAATACTTTAAAAATTTCTAATCCAGAGAATGTACTTGAAGAAGTAAAAAAATCTGGCCTAAGAGGTAGAGGCGGTGCTGGTTTTCCTACAGGATTGAAATGGAGTTTCTTGGCACGTCCCGAGGGAGTACCAAGATATTTGGTATGCAATGCCGATGAGAGCGAACCTGGCACTTTCAAAGACCGATATTTAATGGAGCGCATTCCACATTTATTGATTGAAGGAATGATTTTATCGAGTTTTGCATTGGGTGCTAAAACATCTTATATCTATATCAGAGGAGAATATTTTTATGTAGCGCGTATATTAGAGACAGCAATAGCAGAAGCCTATGCTGCAGGTTTATTGGGCAAAAATATCATGGGCTCCGGATTCGATCACGATTGCTATGTGCAAGTGGGTGCAGGCGCTTATATCTGCGGAGAAGAAACAGCCTTGTTAGAAAGTTTGGAAGGCAAAAGAGGCAATCCTCGGATTAAACCACCTTTTCCGGCTGTTGCAGGTTTGTATGGCTGTCCAACAGTTGTAAATAATGTTGAGACCATTGCTGCTGTCGTGCCTATTTTAGAATTAGGGGGCGATGAGTACGCAAAAATTGGTATTGGAAAAAGTACTGGTACTAAATTAATTTCTGCTTCTGGTCATATAAACAAACCAGGTGTGTATGAAATCGAATTAGGTGTTCCCGTTGAGGAATTTATATATTCAGAAAAATATTGCGGTGGTATCCGCGGTGGTAGAAAATTAAAAGCAGTAGTTGCAGGCGGTTCTTCGGTTCCAATTTTGCCTGCCGAGTTAATTTTAAAAACTGCGAATGGCGAACCCCGTTTAATGAGCTATGAAAGTTTGGGCGATGGTGGCTTTGCAACTGGTACTATGCTTGGTTCAGGTGGATTTATAGTAATGGATGAAGACACGAGTATTGTAAAAAACTTGTATACGTTTGCCAGATTTTATCACCACGAAAGTTGCGGACAATGCAGTCCTTGTCGCGAAGGCACAGGTTGGATGGAAAAAATATTACACAAAATATTAGAAGGTCATGGCACCATTCAAGACATCGATTTATTGTGGGATATTCAAAGTAAAATAGAAGGCAAAACCATTTGCCCACTAGGCGAAGCAGCAGCTTGGCCAGTAGCAGCTGCAATCAGACATTTCAGAAATGAATTCGAAAGTTATGTTCAGAACCCAGAGAACATAAAAGATATTAAACATTATTACAGACTTCAGAATTAAATAACACACCGATAAAATGCCATTAGTTACGATAGATGATATTCAAATAGAAGTACCAGAAGGAACTACTATTTTAGAAGCTGCTAGAAAAATTGGCGGTGATATTGTGCCACCAGCAATGTGCTTTCACAGCAAGCTAAAAACAAGCGGAGGTTATTGCCGTACTTGTATTGTAAAAGTTGAACAAGGTTCTGCTAAGGATCCCCGTCCAATGCCTAAACCAGTTGCAAGTTGCAGAACCAATGTGATGGATGGTATGGTTGTAAGAAATATTACTTCGCCAGAAAATCTTGAAGCCAGAGCAGGTGTTGTTGAAATGTTATTGATTAATCACCCTTTGGATTGTCCTGTATGCGACCAAGCAGGTGAATGTCATTTACAAGATTTGGGTTATGAGCATGGTAAAGAAGCTACGAGGTTTGAATTTGCAAGACGTGAATTTGAACCTTCAGACATAGGTGAACATATCAAATTACACATGAACCGCTGTATTTTATGTTACAGATGTGTAAAGGTTGCAGATCAAATTACAGATGGCAGATGCCATGGTGTAATTAACAGAGGCGAAGTTGCTGAAATATCTACTTATATAGAAAAAGCAATTGACAATGATTTTTCAGGCAATGTGATTGATGTGTGTCCAGTAGGTGCTTTAACCGATAAAACATTTCGTTTTAAAAGTCGTGTTTGGTTTACTAAGCCAGTAGATGCACATAGAAATTGTACCAAATGTTGTGGCAATGTGCGCTTGTGGTACCAAGGCGAAGAGGTATTGAGAGTAACTGCAAGAAAAGACCAATGGGGTGAAGTTGAAGACAATGTTGATGGTTCTACCGCATGGATTTGCAATGAGTGCCGTTTTGATAAAAAAAATACATCGGATTGGACCATTGAAGGACCTAGTAAAATTGACAGACATTCCGTTATTTCTGCCAACCATTACGAAACAAATTTGAGAAATATAAAAGCAGATACCTTAAAAATGCTAGGTAGTGTGCCACATGGTGTTAAAGTGGAATTAGGAACAGGCGCTTTAGATCCCAATAATCTTCATAAATAAAATAACTCTCTTTCAAACAATCAATGGAACCTCTACTTATAAAAGTAATTATCGTTGTCGTATTATTTGTTATTACATTGCTTGTAGCATTGTATGCAACTTTTGCTGAACGAAAAGTTTCTGCTATCATGCAGGATAGAATTGGGCCCAACAGAGCCGGACCATTCGGTCTGTTGCAGCCATTGGCCGATGGTGTAAAAATGATCATGAAGGAGGAGTTGATTCCTGCTTTGGCGAATAAATGGTTATTTATCATTGGGCCATGTATTGCCTTACTAACTGCTTTGATGACTGGTGCTGTGGTGCCTTGGGGCGGTGCAATAAAAATTGGGGACCAAGTCATTAATTTGCAAGTAGCCGATTTAAATATTGGAATTCTTTATATATTTGGTGTTGTATCTATGGGTGTTTATGGCATTATGATTGGAGGCTGGGCCTCTAATAATAAATTCTCATTAATTGGTGCAATCAGGGCCTCTTCTCAAATGATTAGTTATGAGATAGCAATGGGCTTAGCCATTATTGCTTTGGTAATGACAACTGGTACCTTAAGTTTAAATGAAATAGTGATGCAACAGGATGCAGGGATAGCAAATATTGCCATTCAACCACTTGGATTTTTGATTTTTATTGTCTGCGCATTTGCTGAAACAAACAGAGCACCATTTGATTTACCTGAATGTGAAACAGAATTAATTGGAGGATACCACACCGAGTATTCATCCATGAAATTAGGATTCTACTTATTTGCAGAATACATCAATATGTTTATTTCATCGGCCGTAATTGTATGTTTTTATTTTGGTGGTTACAATTTTCCATTCCAGCATGTGTTTGCAGAATTCTTTGGGTTATCAAGCAATGCATTAAGTATTGTACAAACATTCATGATGTTCGGAAAAGTATTTTTCTTCATCTTTTTCTTTATGTGGGTAAGATGGACCATTCCAAGGTTTAGATACGATCAGTTAATGAATTTAGGTTGGAAAGTATTATTACCTTTGGCTTTAGCGAATATATTTATAACTGGTTTGGTAATGTGGGGAATGGGGAAAATTTAGGGAGAGTTGGCAGTTGGCAGTAGACAGTTGGCAGTTGGCAGATAGAAAATTGCAGTTGGCAATTTGCAGTTGGCAAAAGACAAAAAAAGAAACAAAAAAAGAATACAAGTGGCAGACTTCAAAAATTTGACCGTTTATAAAAAAGCATTTGAACAAGCAATGAACATATACGAAATTTCCAAAGAGTTTCCAGATGAGGAAAAATGGTCTTTAACAAGTCAAATAAGAAGATCTTCTCGTTCTGTTTGTTCTAATTTGGGAGAGGGTTACAGAAAAAGATTATATGAAAACCACTTCATTAGTAAAATTAGTGATGCTGATATGGAAAATACTGAAACACAAGTATGGTTTGATTTTGCACTAGCCTGTAATTATATTGATACAAATAAATTTATAGAATTAAATTCGCATTCTGAGGAAATAGGCAGATTATTAAATCATATGATTTTAAACCCTTCAAAATACACAAGCAGCAACACAAGAATTACAAAAAAGAACTAATAATATTCACATGAATTATACTTTAAATATTACCAACTGCAAACTGCCAATTGCCAACTAAAACTATGTTAACGAACAGAAGTAAACAAGTCGTAAAAAGAGAAATGACTTTCATGGAAAAAGCCTACATACCGGCAATTTTTTCAGGCATGATCATTACTTTCAAGCACATATTTATGAAAAAGGCCACGGTGCGCTATCCTGAACAAACCCGTCCTTTTGCTCCAGTATACCGCGGTCAGCATGTATTGAAAATAGATGACGCTGGTGCTGAAAGATGCACTGCTTGTGGCTTATGCGCAGTGGCTTGTCCTGCTGAAGCTATAACAATGGTAGCAGCTGAAAGAAAAAAAGGAGAAGAACATTTATACCGCGAAGAAAAGTATGCCTCAATCTATGAGATCAATATGTTGCGTTGTATTTTTTGTGGCTTGTGCGAAGATGCTTGTCCAAAGGAAGCCATATTCCTTACCGATAGAATTGTGCCCAGTAGTTTTGAACGCGATGAATTTATTTATGGTAAAGATAAATTAGTAGAAACTAAGGAACACCCTGTTGATGTAACCAAAAGACAAACACCAGCTGTTATTGAATTTAAAAAGGATAAGAAACATAAACACAACCTTACTTTTCTTGATAAAGTAACCAAGACATTTAACAGACATTAATTCAACATAAACACGTGGATATTACTTATTTAAACAAACTTTCAAAAGTCCGTAATTCGCAACAAAATTCATGAGCATTACACTAATTATTTTTTGGTTTCTATCGTTCTTAGCATTGTTAAGTGCAGCGATGGTGGTATTTGCTAAAAATCCTGTTCACAGTGTTTTATACCTAATCATTACTTTCTTCGCTATCGCCGGACATTACTTATTATTAAGCGCTCAGTTTTTAGCGGCTGTACACATCATAGTGTATGCTGGGGCCATTATGGTTTTATTCCTTTATGTTCTAATGATGCTTAATCTGAATAAAGAAACAGAGCCGCATAAAAAGCCATTGATTAAATTTATTTCAATCATTGCTGCAGGTTCACTCATGTTAACCTTAGTTGCTGCTTTTAAAGGAACAGAAATAGCAGTGGTGTCTAATGCAGACCCAAGCATCGGTTCGGTAGAAAGTTTAGGTAAGGTACTATTTAGCGAATTTTTACTGCCCTTCGAAGTATCTTCAATATTATTTTTGGCAGCCATGGTTGGTGCTGTTTATTTATCAAAAAAAGATTTAAATTAAAATGGAAGCAATCAAAAGCATACCCCTTAATTATTATATCATTTTAAGTACCGCTCTATTTTGTATTGGCGCACTTGGTGTAATGACCCGACGAAACGCTATCATTATGTTCATGTGTATTGAACTTATGTTGAATGCAGTGAATCTTTTAATGGTTGCGTTCTCAAGATACATTGGAGATAGCAATGGACAAGTATTTGTATTTTTCATTATGGCCGTTGCCGCAGCCGAAGTAGCTGTTGGTTTGGCTATTTTAATAATGATTTATAGAAATGCTAACACCTCAGACACAGATGTTTTAAACAAATTAAAATGGTAACTAATTTTATAGAAAAGACAATAACAAAATGGAACAACTCGTAAAATTAATTATCCTATTCCCCTTATTAAGTTTTGCTATTATAGGCTTATTGAATAGACGCCTAACAAAAAAACATGCCGCTATTTTTGCTTGTACAGGCGTATTGCTAAGTTTTATAGATTCACTGCTTATATTTTTCTCTCAAGCATCACATCACCACCCTGTTGAAGTAGCTTTATTTGATTGGATTTCTGCAGGCAGTTTTAAAGTATCTTTCTCATTTTTATCAGACCCACTTTCTTCCATATTTTTATTGGTTATTACAGGCGTAGGATTTCTGATTCATGTGTTCTCAGTGGGTTATATGAAAGATGACGATGGCTTTAGAAGATTCTTTGCCTACCTGAACTTGTTTATATTCTTCATGTTAATATTGGTTTTAGGAAACAATTTACTCGTTACATTTATTGGTTGGGAAGGTGTTGGATTTTGTTCCTATATGTTGATTGGATTTTGGTACAAAGACCATAAGAACAACGATGCCGCAAAAAAGGCCTTTGTTATGAACCGTATTGGTGACCTTGGTTTCTTGATTGCCATGTGTCTTATTTTCGTTAATTTCCATACACTCGATTACACACAATTATTTGCTCCAGGTTATATCTCCAGTATCTATGTTGAACAATCAACACTTATATTAATTACCTCGTGTTTATTTATTGGTGCTATTGGAAAGAGTGCACAAATACCACTTTATACATGGTTGCCTGATGCCATGGCGGGACCGACTCCAGTATCTGCTTTGATACATGCAGCTACCATGGTAACGGCTGGTATATACATGATCGCAAGAACAAACATATTGTTTTCTTTGACACCAGAAACCATGCAAATGGTCGCTATCATTGGCAGTGCTACCTCCTTATTAGGCGCATCTATTGGATTGTTTCAAAACGACATTAAAAAAGTATTGGCATATTCCACAATCAGTCAATTGGGCCTCATGTTTTTAGCACTGGGTGTGGGCGCATACAGTGCCGCTGTTTTTCATGTTGTAACACATGCATTTTTTAAAGCTTTGTTATTCCTTGGTTCAGGAAGTGTAATACACGCCATGGGTGGCGAACAAGATATTAGACACATGGGTGGATTGAAAAAACATTTGCCTATTACCTATAAAACATTTTTAATCGGCACATTGGCCATTTCTGGAATCCCTCCACTGGCAGGTTTTTTTAGTAAAGACTTAATTTTAGGCGAAGCTTTTGAATTCAATCAAATCTATTTTGTGATTGGATTAATTGTATCCATCATGACTGCTTTTTATATGTTCCGTTTATTTTTCCTAACATTCCATGGAAAATTTAGAGGAACGCATGAGCAGGAACATCACTTGCATGAATCGCCCGCAACCATGACCGTGCCTTTGGTTATCTTATCGGTGTTTGCTTGTATCGCAGGATTTGTAGGATTCCCTCACGCTTTAGGCGAAAGTATTGGTATTCACAATTGGTTCGATCATTTTTTAAGTCCTGTGTTAGGTGCAACAACCAGTACAATGTCAGTGGGTACTGAATTAACTTTAATGGGATTTACAACGGCTATAATCATTGTAATTATTTTGATTGCGCGCCATGTTTATGTTATTAAACAAACTTTGCCAGCCAATGAGCAGGCCCATTTATCACCAGGTAAAAAATTGGTTTATAATAAATATTTTGTAGATGAGTTTTATAATACTGTATTTACTAAACCATTGGATAAATTTTCACACTTCTTGCAGAATATTGTTGATCATAAAATGATCGATGGTATTGTCAATGGTGTTGGAAAACTTACTATATCTGCCGGTCAAACCATTCGACTTATCCAAAATGGCAATATTGGCTTTTATGTTATCACAATTGTTGCCGCTATCATTTTAATGTTATCACTTTTTATTTTTTAAGACCACATGCTGACTATATTATTACTTTTAATACCCTTAATTACAGCGATTCTATTAGTGGTTGCAGGCAACAAATCTGCCAGAGCCATTGCATTGAGCGGCGCACTTTTAGAACTTATTTTGGCGTTTGTATCAATGTTGTTAATGCAACAAGGCAATTCAGCCCATTTATTTACTGTTCATTATAATTGGATTACAAGCTTAGGCATTTCATTTAGTTTTACAATTGATGGAATTAGCATGTTGATGGTACTTTTATCATCCTTATTATTACCCATTATTGTTTATTCTTCATTTAATAAAACATACCACAACGCGCATATCATGTATGCATTAATGATGCTAATGATGAGTGCGATGATTGGCGTTTTCACTGCTGCCGATGGATTCTTATTCTACATCATGTGGGAACTTTCTCTGATTCCAATTTATTTTATTATACTGGTGTGGGGTGGCGAAAACAGACAGAAAATTACTTTTAAATTTTTCTTGTATACCCTTTTTGGTAGTTTATTTATGCTATTGGCATTGATCTATGTATACCTTCAAATGCCTGAAGCTTCAAGAAGTTTTGATATTCAAGCATTGTACCAAGCAGGCAGACTATTATCTGTTGAGGAACAAGGCTTAATATTAGCGGCTTTCTTCTTGGCATTTGCTGTTAAAATGCCTATCATTCCATTTCATAGTTGGCAACCAAAAACGTATTATACAGCACCCACTCCAGGAGTAATGATGTTATCGGGTATTATGGCTAAGATGGCAACCTATGGCTTAATTCGCTGGGTATTGCCAATGGTTCCAGATGGCTTGGCTGAATATGGCAATTATGGCATTACACTTTCTGTTATCAGTATTATTTACGCATCTTGTATATCTATTGTTCAAAAAGATTTTAAATACCTAATTGCTTATGCCTCCATTGCGCACATAGGTTTAATTTCGGCTGGTATTTTTGCTGGCAATATTCAGAGTATCCAAGGTAGTTTAATAGAAATGTTAAGTCATGGAATTAATACTGTTGGTTTATTCATCGCTTATGACATTATTTATAAACGCACAGGTACTTCTGAAATGAGTAAGTTGGGTGGTATTCGCGCCATCGACTCAAGTTTTGCATTCATGTTCTTTATCGTCATATTAAGTGTTGTTGCATTGCCATTTACAACTGGATTTGTTGGCGAATTTTTATTGATACTGGGTTTATTTACAAGTAACCCAATTGCAGGTTCGGTTGCTGGATTAAGCATCATCCTAGGGGTGGTTTATATGTTCCGTTCATTCCAGAAAATGATGTTGGGTGAGTCAAGTGCACACATCCTATCATTACCAAAACTGGACCGACAAGAAAAAACATCTTTAACTATTATTGTGATCCTAATTATTGGATTAGGCGTATATCCTAAACCAATTTTAGACATCACAGAAAACGCTGTAACAACATTATTAGAAGGCATTAAATGAAAGAACTATTATTAATATCAGGACTTGGTGTATTGGCATTAGCTGCCGGTCTTTTTAATCTAAGAAAACCAATGTTGCCTATTGTTCTTTTAGGCTTATTGGCTAACATAGGATTTTGTATCGCTGATTGGGGTACAAATGAAAGCGTCTATAACATGCTGTTATTAGATAATTTTGCACTTGCATTTACAATGGTACTTTCATTGGTAGCTATTCTTTGGTTTGTATCGGCTTCCGATTATTTTCAAGACGACAACAATTTTTCCGACCATTATGCCTTGGTTCTTTTTATGCTAACAGGTGGATTCCTACTCGTATCATTCACTAATATGGTCATGTTATTTTTAGGCATTGAAATTTTATCCATTCCACTTTTTGTTTTAGTTGGTAGCAATAAAACCAAAATAAAATCGAACGAAGCCGCTTTTAAATATTTCTTATTAGGCTCATTTGCTTCTGCATTTCTATTGTTTGGAATCACTTTAATATACGGTAGCACCGGCAGTTTTAATACCGCTGCTATTTCAAGTTTTATTCAGAACAGCTCAACTGTAAGTCCTCTCCTATTTGCTGGAATGCTTTTGATGTTGGCTTCAATGTCTTTCAAAGTATCGGCAGCACCTTTTCATTTTTGGGCCCCCGATGTATACCAGGGAGCACCAACTAATATTACAGCTTTAATGGCAACAGTTGTTAAAACAGTTGCATTTGCTGCTTTCTACAGATTGTTCTATTCTGCATTTCCTCATATGCAAAAAGAGTATCAATTCGTCTTTGCAATTATAGCCGCTGCAACACTTATTATTTCGAATGTTACTGCTGCAGTTCAAACCAATGCAAAACGCATGTTGGCTTACTCAAGTATTTCTCATGCGGGCTTTATGATGGTAACGGTTCTAACCATGAAAAGCAACAGTGCGAATATCCTATTGTATTATACTCTGGTATATAGTATTGCAAGCATAGCCGCTTTCAATGTATTTAAAACAGTAAAGGCAAACTCGAATGGCAACGAAGATATTAATGTATTTAAGGGCCTTGTTAAACGCAATCCCCTAATGGCGGGCACAATGACCCTCGCTTTGCTTTCAATGGCGGGAATACCACCCTTGGCAGGCTTTATTGCTAAATATTTAGTATTTACCTCTGCCGTTGCCAATGGCTATATTTGGCTAGTGGTAATAGCTATCATTACTTCTTTAATAGGTGTTTATTATTACTTTAAAATTATTATTCCAATGTTTGGCGAAGGCAATGCGGAAGATGGAAAAATCGAAATTGGTTTTAGTCAGAAGATTTTACTAATGATATGTTCATTGGGCATGTTATTACTTTCAGTATTTCCGGATATTATTTTAAATTTACTTTAAGAATAAGGCCCGTATTCTAAAATTCCAATTGTAAAAAAATTGTTGGTTATTTTGGCTGAATATTTTACAACCATACTTTAGCTATATCCAAGAAATTGTGACGAATTTCCTGCTTCGGTAGTCAAGTCAATTAGGAATTTACCCTTTTAATATAAGCTTCCATGGCTGAAACAATCGAAGGAAATTCTTTTGTTGGAGCAGGAATGTTACATACAAGTTCTTTTTCGGCTATGGCACGGTGTGTGCTCTCGCCAAACGCTGCTAGGCGGGTTTTATTCTGTTTAAAATCCGGAAAGTTCTCGTATAAAGATTTAATATCTGCTGGACTAAAGAACACGATAATGTCATAGAATACATTTTCTAAATCACTTAAGTCGGCCGACACTGTTTTATACATCACACTCTCCACGAAATTCAATTTATTTTTTTCAAAGAAATCAGGGATATTAGATTTTCTGATATCTGAACAAGGAAATAAAAACTTTTCCGTTTTATGATTAAGTATCAGATTAAAAAAATCACTTTCTAAATTGGTTTTAGGAAAAAACACCTTGCGCTTACGCATTACCGTATACTTTTGAATGTATAGGCCAATGCCTTCGTTCATACAGAAATACTTTAAATCAATTGGTAAATCAATTCTTAACTCTTCGACCACTCTGAAGAAATGATCGACTGCATTTTTAGCATTAAAAATAATGGCTGTGTGTGAAAGAATGTTTAATTTCTTGCGCCTTAAATCTTTACCTGGTATGGGGTCAATTTGAATGAAAGACCTATAGTCTACCTTAAGTTTAAGTTTAGCGGCAATATCATCAAATATTGATTTTCCACTATCTGGTTTGGTTTGCGATACTAGTATCGTTTTTACTTTTTCCTCTTTCTCCATTTAAAACAAAAAACTGTTAAATGATTTAATTAATACCAATATGGGTAGTACTTCGAATGCACAAAGATACAAAATTAAGAATAAACTTGATTGGGTTTCAGCAAATAGTCCAGAAAAAGCAAATTTCAATAGACTCAAGCCATAAATCAAAAGTAATGAAATTAATAGGATTAAACCTACAGATTGCTGTAATACAGGCATATTACTAAAGTAAGTAAACAAAATTAAAGGCATTAAAACCAAGGTAATTAAGAAAGCATTGATTCTGAAAATGATGGCATAATCCTTACTTAAACTCATTTGACGGAACGCAAAAGAAAATAAAAATTTCATCCACTGATTTAAAATAAAAATAGAAAGTATGCCTGCAGAAACTAATAAAGCAAGCGTTATATCGGCATATTTTATTTCCTTAAAATTTACTCTTATTAAAACAAATACACCAATCGAAAAGACTTGACTAATGACAAACCAAGCAAAAAACTTACTGCCTTTAAATACATCTGTTTGCGTATCATAGAATTCTCGAAAGCTCAAACTACTATACCAAGCTCTGTTGATTAAATAGTATTGCAAAGGATAACTATACTTAAAAATTATTAATAATAGTAATACAAAGAAACACCATGCCAATACGAACCAATTGTTCATATACTCCCTCAAGGGAGGGTTTTCTGAAGCCAATAAAGACTTTCTAATATTGGCCTTAGAATTTCTAAAAATATTAAGGTCGGTTCCCTTAAATATTTGAGGCACCAATGTATCCTTAGGAATAGTATCCATGTAGGAGGCTGTATCCTGTGTAATTGTCAAGGCCATTTGACCGAGGTCATCTATCAGCAACCGTTCCTGTTGTTGTTTTCGTATTTTAAGATAATAATCTATACCACTGAGCAAAGAATCGGGCACCAAGTGTGTTTCCTCGAAGGTAAATAAGCTTGTAGCACTATCGAATTGAGCACTGCAAGGCACTTTCCATAATAGCACAAAGACTAACGATATGTATAATTTTTTAAAAATAACTACTTATTCCGAAATGGATTTTTCCTGCACGAAGGTCGAAATTATTTTGCTTTTCTTTACCAAGTGCATATAAAATACTTAAAATACCTGCGCGGGTTTCAATATTACCCCCTACCCCAAATCCCCATGGGGTGTCATAGGCAGTGGCCTTTCCTGTTGTATGATCCTCATAATACGCCCCATTCCAAAATGCCTTAATGTATGAATTAGGTCCTAATAAATAGCGATATTCTAAGTCTAACATATTAAAATTGGTGGCATAAATACTTTGTTCATTAAATCCTTTTAATGAGTTGATACCCCCTTCGCGCATCACTTCATTAAAATAAATAACAGGCGCTATGATTTGTTCCAAACTAATGCCAGCCTTAATGGTTCCTTTTACTCCGATGGGGAAAAACTTATCGACTTTTAATTTAATTTGGTATTGGTTGTTTTTAATTGTGGTAGAATCGTAGAGATTATATTGTGCCTTACCAAATTTGACTCCCGATATTCTACTATCAGTCAATATCTTCTTTGTACCTGCGGATACTGTACTTTCTATCCACCATCCTTTGCGGGGATTGAACCTATAATCTAACAAATTAAAATTGGCAGACAGCCCGTATTGCGCTGTTTGTACAGAATTGATAGGCGGTAGCTTCTCTGAACTTCTAATCAAATTGGTATCTACACTAATTAAATTGGTGGTATTTATTTTATAAAAAACTTTAAATCCATTGATACCTGAAGTGTAATATTGAATGCCTATTTGCCGATTAAAATTACTATACAAAGTATCAAATTTCAAAAAGTCAACTGCCAAATCGGCCCCAATAGGCTGACCTAAAATATAGGGATAGTTAAATGCCGTTTTCAATTCTTGAGAGCGGGCTTGGAAACTTTTCCAATTAATCATAAGCATTTTCCCAGTTTTAAAAAGGTTATTTAGTTTTAATAAAAACTCGCCTGTAAACACAAACCTTTGCGCTTGTGTTGAAGTAGCTGTACTGGGGGCCAATCCTATAATTCCATTGACTTGGTCCGATTTCTTTTTCTTCAAATACAAGTACGGTTTTGCTTTCCCTCCATTAATAAAAACCATTTGCGGAATGCGTTCAGCCAATAAAAATGGCAATTGATTCAATTTATCATACGCTTTCCGATAGACTGATTCGCTGTATATTTTGCCAACTCTTAAACCAGTGTATGCACCTAAAAATGATTTCTTAACATTCGCATCGCCATCAATATGTATACTATCAAAAAAGAATAATGCACCCTTATCTACAGACAAAAACACATCCAATTTATTGTTATCCAAATGCAATGAATCTGTTTTTATATTGCAAAAGGGATAGCCATTGTCCTCATAAAAACGCAATACGGCATTGGCGTAATTTGAAAATATGGCGGTATCGATTGGAGAATTAGATAGTTTTTCGCTTATGCTTAACAATGCGCTCGACTTTGTAATCTGATAGTCGGCATTGAAACTTTTAATCTTATATTTTTCACCAATGTAAGTATGTGCTATTACTTCTTTTTTAGACCATGATAAACTATCGATACTCACCGATGCGTAACCCTTGGCTTTATAGTAATTTAAGAAATTTCGCATGCTTCGAATCTGTTGAATGCTATCACTAGTTTTATTGTACTTGTAATTAAGCGGATTTTCGGTAAAAGAAAGGGTATAGGTTTGCGCATTCGCAAAAGTTGCAGTTAACATGAATAGCACAATGTATTTATACGAAAATAATTTCATTCATTTTTACCACTTGATAGCATACAAAACTATTGAAAACAATTGATATTATATCCTATGCGCTTGCCAATTTATGAACGCTTATTTAGTCAATTCCATTTTAACAAAAAAACAATTTTAACTCTCCCTAAAAAAACAGCATATTGCAGCATGAAATTTTTAAAGCAACCTTGCTGCCTGCTAATTGCCATCAGTCTGTTATTTATGAATTGTAAAGGAGGCACAAAAGCCATCCATAAAAAACTAAAGCACCCACTTAATATTATTTTATTAATTGGCGACGGCATGGGTCTAGCGCAAATTTCTGCGGCTTCACACTATGCGGCGGGTGACCTGTGTTTAGATTTATTTACCATCATTGGCTTAATTAAAACTGCATCGGGCGACGACTATATAACCGATAGTGCTGCTGGCGCCACTGCCTACAGTGCGGGTGTGCATACATACAATGGCGCCATTGGTGTTGGTATGGATTCTTTACCTGTACAAACAATCCTTGAAATGGCCGAAGCACACGCACTATCTACAGGACTAGTTGCCACTTGCAGTATCACCCATGCAACGCCCGCTTCTTACTTTGCACATCAAAAAAGCAGAAGTATGGATTTAGAAATTGCAAATGATATTTACAATCAGAATATCGATGTTGTAATTGGCGGAGGCAAGCCATACTTTGACATTGAAAGATTGCAGAAACTCGGTTATCATGTTGCTACAGGAAATGCAATAGACTGGAAAATGGATTACCCGCAATATTTTTATTTTTATAACGACAGTATCCACCCACCAAAATGGTTGGACGGGCGAGGCGATTTTTTAGTTAACGCAACCAACCGAGCAATCAAAACATTGAACCAAAATAAAAAAGGATTCTTCTTAATGGTAGAAGGCAGTCAGATTGATTGGGGAGGACATAACAATGATTTTAATTACACAGTACAGGAAACTTTAGACTTTGATAAAGCCGTAAGAGCAGCCTATGAGTTTGCAAAAAAAGATGGCAACACTTTGGTACTTGTTACAGCCGATCATGAAACAGGAGGCTTAGCACTGAATGGAGGCTCTTTAAAAGACCATACCATTCAACCTGCGTATACCACTGGTCACCATACAGGCATTATGGTGCCCATTTATGCCTATGGGCCAGGTTCTGAATTATTTGCAGGCACGATGGAGAATATTAGAGTTTTTGAGCACTTGTGTGGGCTTTTGGGATTTGAAACAAAGCATTAAAATCCTTAAATGAACCATTAATACAATATTTATTTATTATGCTATAATCCTAATAAAAATCAATACATTTGAACTGACTAATCGTTTCAAATATTAACAAAATCGAACATCAAATATGCTATTAATTATTCTAGGTCTTATCATTTTTGGAGCAGCAAACTTCGCGCTTCGCAACAACAGTCCATTTATTCGCTTTAAAAGTTTAATAAAAATAGCTGGTATTGCATTCATCGCAATAGGTGTTTTGAATGCTTGTTTCAAACAAATAAATGCAGGTCAAATTGGCGTTAAATCACTTTTCGGAAAAGTGGAGGATGACATTCTTTTAAGTGGCTTAAATTTCATCAATCCATTGGTTGACGTAAAGACAATTGATATTAAAACTCAAAATTATACCATGAGCGGTGTGCATGATGAAGGCGCACAGGCTGGCGACGACGCCATTCGTGTTCTAACAGCAGATGGGTTGGAAGTAACTATTGATTTAACTGTTTTATACCGTGTGGTTCCATCAGAAGCTCCGCGTTTAATTAAAGAAACGGGCTTAGACTACAACGATAAAATTGTTCGTCCATTAACCAGAACAAAGATTAGAGACAATGCTGTTTATTACGATGCTGTATCACTATACAGTACTAAACGCGATACTTTTCAAATGCGTATTTTCAATAGTATAGAAAAAGATTTTAATAAAAGAGGTCTTATTTTAGAACAGCTTTTGGTTCGCAATATTACGTTGCCTGAATCGGTAAAGACTACTATTGAATCGAAAATAAATGCTGAGCAAGATGCACAAAAAATGCAATTTGTATTACAAAAAGAAAAGCAAGAGGCCGAGCGTAAACGCGTGGAAGCGCAAGGTATTGCAGATTACCAACGCATTATTTCAACAGGCTTAAGCGACAAACAATTGCAGTACGAGAGTATCAAAGCAAATCTTGAGTTGGCCAAATCAGCGAATGCCAAAGTGATTATCATGGGTAAAAGCAATAGCCCTATGATTATTGACACCAAGTAATTAACTTACCCTCTGCATTTTCGTCTAAACTCATTCGGGCTAATTCCTTCAATTTGTTTAAATAGTTTACCGAAATAAGATTCATCATCGAATTGCAATTTGTAGGCAATTTCTTTGATACTTAAATCGGAAATAAACAATAATTTTTTGGCTTCTAAATGTGTTTTTTCTTTTATTAATTGTATGGCTGTCGCATTGGTTACTTGCTTTAATTTACGATTAAATACAACCTTGCTTAAAGTGTACTTATCTAAAAATAAATCAATCACATTTTTATCAAGAAAATGGCCATTAAGAAACTCCATAAATGCAGGTACAATTGGATCTGATTTTGGAATCGCAATTGCTTTTTTATTTAATAAAATAATTTTAGAAAGTATGGAGGCTAATATATTTAAAAAATAGGATCGATTTTGTTCGTTTTTCAAAAGCTCATCGAATAAAATATTCAGTTCCTTAAACTCTTTTTCATTGAAATTAAAAACAGCCGATTGGTCGTAAAAATTTTGATAATTAATCGAGGTATCGAACTGTTGAAGTTGTGCCAAATATAAATTGCTGAAAGCTATTGTAAACCCATCGGAGCGTTTGGTGCGCTGTGATAAGTGCGCACTACCCCTAGCAACCAAATGAATGGACTGCTTTATAATTTCCTCTTTTTTATAATCGATAATATGATGTCCGCCACCCTTGCGATACACCAGTAATTGATAAAAATCGTGTGAGTGAATTTCATCCATATTATACTTTGGTGGTTCGCTCCAATGCAAGATACTGGCCATCACTTCTTCGATGCCCATTTCTTTAAATGAATGAATTGGTAGGTCAGATTTCATCGGTAACTATTGAACATCAAAGTAAGCACTATTTTTATTCTTTACAACCATCGACAATCCATTTTTTTATGAGTTTTAGTTCGGCTGCACTTGGTTTGGTATTGCCCGCAGGAGGCATGTCCTTTTTAACAAATAACCTATCATTTAAATTCCCTGCATCGCTCTGAGATTTTAACTCTTTGTAAGTTTCAAATGGATAAGCGTAACCTTGCCCATGACAGCCAATGCAATATTTATTCATGATGGGCTGTATAGCGGTATAGTGAGCAAATGTATCCGTTACTTTTACAACAGTATCGTTCTTAGTTGTAGTTACTGGAGTTGCTTCGCCCTTTTTACCACAAGCATACAATTGTAAAATAAAAAGTGTAATAAGACCGTAAATGATAGTTTTAGCGACTGATAGTAAATGTTCCATTTTGTATTTGATTATTGTATTTTAAAGTATAGGTATAAATGCCATTGGCTAAGGCTGAGGTATTATAACTAATTAAGCTAATACCGTTGTAGAATTCATTGGAGATGCCTTGTCCGTTCATATTGGTGATAATAAATTCAACACATCCTGTTACGCTTTCTTTAATTTGGCAATTGATATAGTCATTTGCAGGATTAGGAAATAGTTTGAGCTTTTCCTTAGTGAATGTATTCAATTTTAAATTTTGATCGGCACTCCATTCATCTTTCGTAAATACACCCCCTAGTGATGTGTTGGCCCACCAGTTGCCATTTACAAATTCAATGGATTCAAAACTACCCCAACTATAATCCTTATCTGTGTGCACTGGCAGCCAAGTTCGCCCACCATCGGTAGTTTTGTAAATAGAAAGGCTACCCACCATATAACCTGTATCATTTTTCAAAAACATACCAGTCGGTATGTAATTAAATTTTTTCAAACTATCTGCTACATGCCATTCGCTGTAGCGACCTTGATATAGGTAATACATTTTGCTATGGTCGTAGTAGGAACCGCAACCTGAGTAATATATATTGTATAGAAATGTTATTCCCTTTTTTGTTCTCACCATACCAATGAACTGATGACTCGCAATTTGAAACATGGTATCGGTCTCCATTTGCAATTGGGTGATAAATGTAAAACTAGCCCCTTGATTGCTCGTCATATTGATATTGACCATACTATTGTCATTGGATGTTAAAACATACCAATCGGTATCTATTATCTCAACATTGTTTATATTGGTATCATTACTCACTTTAATTTCTTTCCAAGTGATTCCTCCATCATTTGTTGTCTTTAAAACTTTTGATGAGTAAGCCAACCATTCTAATTCCGAATTTATTTTAAGTTGATAATCCATCAGTTCTGAAGCTAGAATTTGCCTTTCCCAAGTCTTACCTTGATTGGTTGTTTTAAAAACATAAACCTCCTCTTCGGTTTTAAAATAGATGAAGCCCATATTAGCTGAAACAAATTTTATAGTAGCGTGCTCAAATAGATAGATGGTTTTTGATGGATGGAACAAGGAATCCATTTGCCAACTCTTGCCTCCATCGGTCGATCGATAAAGACAAACGCCACTGAGAGCGAAGCACAATTGTTTGTTAACAACACAGCTAGTATTCACATAGGGCAATTTAGTAACACTTTGATTGGACCATTGTGCATTAGCAGAAAACACAGCGACCATTGATAAAACAAGTAGGGTAATTTTTATTTTCGTATTCATAACACAAATTTAGATAAGGCAAGGCCTGTAAACATGGTAGAAATTTGACTTTTTATGGTAAAAAAACAGGTATTTAAAATACATTGGCGTTACTTTTTCAGCAATAAATTAGTTATGTTTGTTTACTGAAGAACTAAATGTGTAATAATTTCAAAATACTATTATTGGCGGGCTTTATAGCATTTTACAATTTGGCCAAAACACAAGTTTTGATCGAGGGCCAAATCAATAATGCTCCACCGAAAAGCACTCTCAAAATAACCTGTTATAAAGACAATATTAACTACAAGGAGATACTTTCAAAGAGTATCCCGTTAAACGCCAATGGTTCCTTTAAACTCACCTTAGCCATTCCTAAAACAGCCTTCAGTCAATTAGTAATTGGCGATGAATACACCAATCTTTTTTTGGTTAAAAACAAACATTTAAAAGTAAGTATTGAATACCAAAATTTTGATAAAAGTGTGCATTACGAAGGCAATGGAGCTGCTGATAACAATTTCATGGCAGGGCTTCTTTTGGCCGAAAATGAATTATATCATGGGCCTTATATCACCAATAAGGAAAGAGATGCATATCTGCATTTCGAAGACAGTTTAACAAGTCTACAATTAAAAGATTCTACATTTATACCAAAGTCAAATTACTCTCCAGAATTTGTTAAATTCATTAACGACCAACCTGTTTATAAAACCCTATTTTCTCAATGGCTGTATAGTCGCCAATATAAAGTCTTAAGCTACATTTCAAAAACACCACCCTATCGTTATAACTACTTTGATTTTTTGCAAATTTACAAGTTCAAGGTCACCAAAATGGATGAACTTACCTCCTTTCTTGTTCATGAAAATGATATCATCTCCAACTTTTCCGTTCCGGATTCTATAGAAGGCTTAACATTGGATGAGGCTTTAATGTTGAAAAATTTAATGCATAGGCAATTTCTATATATAGATAACAAACGCGACTATCAATTAACAAGATTTTTACGTTATAATTTAGGTGATGTTAAGGAAGACCTATCATTTGTAGAAACAATTGTTAACGACTATAAAATAGTATGTACAAACCCTGAATACAATGCCACAATTGACAGTGTTTTAAACCAAATTAAGACCATTCAAAAAGGCAAGCCTGCGCCTGCTTTTACCTTAACCGATGTAAGTGGTAAAAAAGTCGCTTTAAGTGATTTTATTGGCAAGGTTGTATTCATCGATTTTTGGGCGACTTGGTGCGGCCCCTGTATAGAAGAATTGCCAGCTTCCCACCAATTAATGAATACTTTTAAGGAAGATAAAAATGTCGTTTTTCTTTATATTAATGTTATGGATGATAAGAAAAAATGGAATCAATATCTTACAAAAAAAAATGCTGAAGGCATACAATTATTTGCCGATGAAAAACAGTCCAATTCATTGATGTTCGATTATGTATTTAACGGTATTCCAACTTATGTTTTAATTGATACAAAAGGACAGATATTGAGTACGACTTTTAAATACCCAATTTCAGAAAACTTGCAAAATTTAGCGCAGGCAATTAGAGAAGCTGCAAAACAAGAATGAGAATGAATCAAAAACTAAAACTTTCGGAACTTGTAGCGGCCATTCAAGAAACCATACAATATCAATTCGATGGCGAGTCGTATTGGGTGTCGGCACAAATTACCAATGTTAAAAAATATGAGAGCAATCACCGGTGTTACCTTACTTTAGAAGAATACGCAGGCTCACAAAAAACGGCCGAAATAAAAGCGGTTTTCTGGTCGAACACCTATGCCGAAATTGAAAAATTTGAACAAGTCACTAAACAAACTTTTAAGAATGGGATCGAAATTATTTGCCGTGTTAAGGTGCGTTTCCACCCTGTGTATGGATTGAATTGTGATGTGCTCGAAATTGATGCTGCCCATACCGTTGGCAGTGTTGAATTAGAAAAACAAAAAACGATTGATAAACTCTTAAAAGAGAACCCAACTACTATACAGCTATTCGATGGTGTTTTTCGAACATTTAACAACCGTTTGCCTCTGCCGCTTGTTATCAAAAACATTGCGTTAATAACTGCACCCAACTCGGATGGGCAACGCGACTTTTTACAGGAAATAAACCAGAATAAACATGGGTATTCTTTTATCATAATAGAATTTTTAACCACCATACAAGGAGACAATGCCCATGAACTCATTTTAAATCAATTGCAGGCCATTGAGACATTAGGTATAACATTCGATTTAGTAGCCATTGTGCGTGGTGGCGGTTCTCAAACCGATTTCAAACCATTTGACGATTACACTTTGGCACGCACAGTAGCAGCATTCCCCATTCCAATTTTTACAGGTATTGGTCACGATAGAAACCAAAGCATTATTGACCTGATGGCACGCGAACAAAAAACACCAACCAAGGTGGCTACGCTTATCATCGACCATAATTTTGAATTCGAAAATCAGGTGATACAACTTAAAACTAATTTCTTTGAAGGAGTTAAAAGGCAATTGCAAAATGCGAGTGATCAACTGAATTATGCACAGCGCATGGTTAAATTAGCCAGTCCACAAACCATTCTGCAACGCGGTTTTGCCATGGTCAAAAAGAACCACAAAATCATTACAAATCCAAATGAAATCATGGTGAATGATACAATTGAAACTATTTTTAGTCAACATACGATAACAAGTACTGTCCATAAAACAACAGCCAATGAAAACTGAATTGAATTACACCCAAGCCTTTCAACAATTGCAATTGCTAGTGCGTCAATTAGAGCAAGGCGGTATTGAGTTGAATGAACTCACCGAAAAAGTAGAACAAGCCAATACTTTAATCGCTATATGTGAAGCTCAATTGAAGCAAATAGAAAAGGAGGTCGAAAAAGCAAGTGCTCCAACCAAAGTCAAGGCGAAAAGAAAGAAAGAATAATTAGGGTGCTTTGTTGAACCTTTTTATTACCAAACCACGAATCATCAATACTTGCAAATGATTAATGATTGTCTGTCACAGTGAGCCTGTCGAAGTGTGGCTTTTGTGCTTACTTAACTTTGGTGCTTTGTTTTTCCTCTATGTGCCCTTGGTTGTTAAGAAAAAGTTTTTTGGGTTAAGCTAGGGCGTTCATCAATTTAACCGCCAAGGTCGCAAAGCCAAAGCCCGCAGAGGACAAAGAGAGGGGAAACATACCGTTTGGTATCTTATTTGAGAGTATTATACGAATATTCATAATTATCAATATATTTGTTCATCCAGTATAGACTAAGAATTATTTTGCAATTCTTTCCTAGTACTTTTTTAGAATGTTAAAAAACGGTATACAATATAAAATTACAATCATGAAGTATTGCAAATCACTTTTCATTATTTTTTTCATTTTTAATCTACCGATATTAAAATCACAATTTCTGATTGATAGTTTAAGAATCACTGGTATACAATACTATGCCACTGTTTCCCCTGGCTACCCATACGATGTGCGCTATTACTGTGACTCTATAACACTCGACTCAATGATTGGCATAAATGAATTTTACACAGTGGAGAGGCGCATTTCTTCCAAATTCATTAACTCATCAAAATCAAATTTTAAAATAAGGGTCAATTCAAAAAAAATCTATTTTACAGGTACCATTAATTATGGTCAACCAACTAAAATTTTTGACAAATTGATTTATGATTTCAACCATTTCGTTGGCGACACTTTTGTTATTAGGCTAACAAACGATACCCTTTTAGACATTCATTTAAAAGTAGATAGTATCAAACAGATTTTGTATCAAGATGGAATTGCCAGGACTACACATTACTATATCCGAACACAAAACAATTATTACTCACAGCATCCCTTCTATTGTATTGAAGGTGCTGGATCTAATTTAGGGTTAATTCATTTAAATATAGACAATTTCCCTTCATTCAATAGGAATGAATTGGTTTCAATTTGCAAACCTAATCAAATAATTTTAGGCAACAATGACTGTAGCATTGGCAATTACGCTATTAAGCCCTATTGTGAGGAAGACAGTTTAAAGGCACAAATAATACGTGCCGAAAAGGCGTCCATTGACCAGAAATTAGTTCATCAATTTATAAAGCTATTTCCAAATCCAACAAATGATTTGATTACAATCAATTCCAAAATGAATGGAATAGCGAGAATCATTGATTATTCTGGCAAAACTTGTGTTTCTGAGCTTGGAATACATGAAGGGGACAATCATTTCTCATTACGTCAATTAACATCAGGTATTTACTTTATTATTTTTCAATTTAATCAAGCAACCTACTCGCAAAAAATTACTATTGACTGTAACCTATAAAACCTAAGATAAAAATTGTCTTGAAGTCATTCCATTTATTTTTTTACTACATCGCCTTTCATTCTTGATGTAATTTAAAAAGAGCAAGGATATAGAAAAATAAAAAAAAATAAAATGTAAAATCAACCAATCAAAAATCTTTGTGCCCTTTATTGCAAGCAATGCTGCTTCGCGGTGCGTGTATCCCCTTTGTGCGCCCCGTGGTTAAGAAAAAGAATTTTGAATTATCCTGAGCATTCATCAATTTAACCGCCAAGGTCGCAAAGCCAAAGCCCGCAGAGGACAAAGAGAGGGGAAACATACCGTTTGGTATCTTATTTGAGAGTATTATACGAATATTCATAATTATCAATATATTTGTTCATCCAGTATAGACTAAGAATTATTTTTTTGATTACTGCTATTAAGAATAAACGAATTAGTATAAATTACCTTTCCAAAACAATTATATTATTTGAATACTTATTATCGCCAAAATGGCGTAAAATCAGTGCCATAGGCTACACCTTATACAAAATTGCGTTATAAACTTCATAGAGCCGTGAATCAACAAAAAACGGACTACCATTAATGTTAGTCCGTTTTCAAAATATATCAAATACCCTTAAAGTATTTACTTATTTTACAGTAATTGTACCCATATTTGTGATAGCGCCAGTGGTTATTGAAACACCTGCAAATGCAGTGTCAGCAAATAACAACTTTGGAAGGATTACTAATTTATAGCTACCCTTAGCTAAACCACCGATGTGAAACTTTCCTGTCAATAAATCTGTGTAAGTACTAAAAGAATCTGTTCCAACAATTGCATAGACTGCAGGCTGAGCTGCTAATGGAAGAATTATTCCATCTAAAGAGCCACTGATAGCTTTTGTAACAACTCTTAGAACTGGCTTCAACATATATTTACCACTTCCTGTTTCAACAATAGACTTATCTGCATCAAAATCTAACAACATGGTATAAGCAATACCTGATAACAATTCTGCATGCACTTGTAATTTAAGTCCAGATTGTTGGGCACTCGGTGTAGTTAAAGGGTAACTCACATTCTTTACGATTACTGAATTGTTTGTACCTAATATCAATCTAATTTGTGACACTATTCCTACAGCTACTTGTCCATCGGCAATCAAAGTATCTTTGCCATTGGTAAGGTCCATTAAATTATAAATTCCTGGCTTAACATTTAATGCCACCCAACCATTTACATCCGAGTTAACTTCGGCACCTATAACATCCACAAAAACGGCATCATAATCACCTGGTGCATCTGTCATTCTCATACTGAATGATGTTTGCTCAGCTGGTGGATTGGTTTCTTTTTTATTACAACCTGTAACTAAAATGCTAACAATAGTAATTGTAATAACTATAAATGCTCCTACAAATGTTATGATTTTACGATTGAGTTTATGATTTTCTTTCATTTAATTTTTTAAATTATATTTAACGCAAAGGTCCTACATTTGGTTAAGAGGCATTTGTATAAAAACCAATTAAACTTACATATATAGCGGTTTGGAGAGAGATAAATACTTCAAAAAATAAAATGAAAGGGATCCAATTATTCGCCAATAACTCCCAATACGGTGATTTATTTTTTAATTATTTGTTTAGTGGCATTCATCATTATTTGCTAACTGAAAAGAATGTTAAATATGCATAAGAATCTTGAATGGATGAATGACATTACTGAAACGATTTAAGTACTTTTTAAATAATTATTTTATAAAATATTTTGTAAGCCTTTATAATTAATTATGTTTGCTATACGCACAAATAAAAGAAAGTCAATATGAAAAAAATTATCTTCGTTTCCTTGTTAATCCTTCTTATTCGCAATGGATCTTCGCAAGTCATTATTTCCGGTCAAATAAAAAATGCCCCAGACTCTAGTGAGGTCACTATCACCCGATATAAAAGCAGTTTTGAATTTGAAAAAATTATACTCGGCAAGGTAATGCCCGACAAAGACGGTAAATTTATCCTACACTTAAATTTTGACAAAGCGGGCGAAGCTACTTTTGGCATCGCTGATCAAGTAACCTATATGTATCTGGTACCAAAAGACAGTCTAAACATGACTATCGATTATGAACGGTTTGATTCTAGTTTACTTTATAGTGGAAAGGGCTCTGCTGACAACAATTATATGGCTGCAGATTTACTAGCCAATTTTAATTGGAATGCTCAACTGCACAGGGAATTCACTGACGCCAATAAATTTGCCGCATTTGAAGATAGCCTAGAAAGGGAAAATCAATTATTTTTAAAAAAATATAAGAGCTCCACTTTTACAAAAGAATTCTACACCCATATTACAGCGACAACAAAATACAGATACATATATCCGCGCTTTATGTTCAAGATCAGATATAACCCCGAAACCAACGCTATGGAAGAAGCAAAAGTGCCTGAAAACTATTTCGATTTTTTGAAAAAAATGAACATTAATGATCAACAAGCTGCCGAAAATAGCACTTACGAAAGCGCATTAGGCAATACCTATTTTTATGAAATCTGTTACCCTAAAATCTTAAAAGAAGTTGCAGATTCGCTTTCTCCCAAAGAAAAAACAACACTTTTGCTAACCAAAGAATACAATGTTAGAAAAACGCTTTTTAAAGATGAAATAAGGGATTATCAATTAACCTATTTTATGAATATGCACATCTCTCAAGCCGCTTCTGATGTTAAACTATTAGAGGAATTTATGAAAGCTTACAGAATGGATTGTAAAAACCTAACCTATATTAGTATCATAGAAAATCTTTATGTTCAAACCATGAGCCTGGCCAAAGGCCGACCCGCACCTGAATTTGTTTTATTAGATGCCGAAGGTAAGCAAGTTGCACTTTCTTCACTTAAAGGCAAAGTTGTATATATTGATTTCTGGGCTACTTGGTGTGCGCCCTGCCTGAGCGAGATGCCTAATTCACATAAGCTCAGCGAAAAATTCAAAGACAATAAAGATGTTGTTTTTCTATATGTCAATGTAAGAGATGATGAAGAAAATTGGAAAAAATTCATTGCCAAAGGAACACTTCAAGGTGTTAATCTTTTCGCCAACGAAACACAATCTTCTGAACTTTATAAAGTCTACAATTTCAAAGGCATTCCCCATTATGTGCTTATAGATAAAAACGGCAATCTTATCAATGCCGATGCCGAACGACCTAGTAGTATAGAACAGGAAATTTTAAAAGCACTTGAATAGGAAATTGTTGATTGGTTAATAACATTGTTGCAAATCCTCCAACACCATGGTGGCTTGCTGTATGGTGTGCACAGATTTGGTGATTAATAGCAAAGACTTACTCGTTTGCTTCATCTCGAATTTATGCGGATTAGTAGCCACATATTGCAATACTTTCATAAAGGCCGTACTATCAAAAATAGCTGCTTTCTCGTTATTAGGGAAATACAATTTCAATAAACTTTTTTCTAAATTTATTTTCTCAAAGCCCATGGCCTTGCCCATCCATTTTAAACGCATTGAAGATAACAGTGTACTCACCTCGGCAGGATATTTTCCAAACCGATCGATTAACATTTCTATGAATTTCGACAACTGTTCTTCATTGCCAACCTTACTCAATTCGGAATACAATGCCAAACGCTCGGGCATATTGCGCACATAGTTTTCGGGTATCAACATATCCAAGTCGGTATCTACTTGGCAGTCGCGGCTACTGACATTCTCTTCTTCACCGGCAAACAATTCATTGAACTCGTCGTGTTTCAATTCGCGAATAGCCTCATCTAATATTTTATGGTACATATCAAAACCAATTTCGGAGATGAAACCACTTTGTTCGCCACCCAGTAAATTACCCGCTCCCCTTATATCCAAGTCGCGCATGGCCACATTAAATCCTCCGCCTAAATCGCTGTATTCTTCAATCGTACTCAATCTCTTTTTCGCATCGGAAGTCAACACATTTAATGGAGGTGACAATAAATAACAATAGGCTTTTCTATTGCTACGACCTACCCTTCCTCGCATCTGGTGCAAATCGCTCAACCCAAACATGTGGGCATTATTAATAATGATGGTATTGCAATTGGGTATATCTAAACCCGCCTCAATAATCGTAGTTGCCAATAGTACATCATAATCACCTTCAACAAATCGCACCATTACATTTTCAAGATCATGACCTTCCATTTGACCATGTGCCACAGCCACTCTTATGCCCGGCATTAATTGCTCCACCATGGCTTGGTATTCATATAAATCTTTCACACGGTGGTGAACAAAATACACCTGCCCTCCTCTGTCTAACTCATAGCTCAATGCTTTTTTAATAATCTCTTTATTAAAAATTTGCAATTCCGTTTTAATGGGAAAACGATTGGGTGGTGGTGTATTAATAACCGATAAATCGCGAGCACCCATCAAAGAAAAATGCAAGGTACGCGGTATCGGTGTAGCCGTTAAGGTAAGCGTATCTAAATTAACTCTTAATTCTTTTAATTTATCCTTTACAGCGACTCCAAATTTCTGTTCTTCATCTATAATTAATAAGCCCAAATCTTTGAACTTAATATCTTTTCCAACCAAACGATGGGTACCAATTAAAATATCAACTTTACCATCGGCCACATCTTTTAATGTCTTTTTTATTTCGGCCGCACTTTTAAATCTATTGACATAATCTACTGTCACAGGAAAAGCACTTAAACGCTCTTTGAAGGTGCGATAATGCTGATGCGCCAATATGGTGGTTGGCACCAATACTGCCACTTGCTTACTATCGTTTACAGCTTTGAATGCAGTGCGTATAGCGACCTCCGTTTTACCAAAACCAACATCGCCACATAACAAGCGGTCCATTGGTTTTTCGCTTTCCATATCGCGTTTTATTTCTTCTGTCGTCTTGGCTTGATCGGGTGTATCTTCATACAAAAACGAAGCTTCTAACTCCATTTGCAAATAGGTATCCGGACTGAAAGCAAACCCTGGTTGTGCTTTGCGTTTGGCATATAAGGCAATGAGCTCGCGAGCAATGTCTTTTACTTTTTTCTTAGTAGTGGCTTTTTGTTTTTCCCAAACACCACTTCCCAATTTATGTAAACTCGGTTCGTTGCCATCTTTGCCACTAAACTTCGAAATTTTGTGCAATGAATTGACATTTACAAAAAGTAAGTCGCCATCGCGGTAGGAAATTTTAACAGCTTCTTGTACCACACCATTCATGTTCATGCGTTGCAATCCCATAAACTTTCCGACCCCATGATCAATATGCGTCACAAAATCACCAGGCCTTAATTCGCTCAGTTCTTTTAATGTTAAGGCAGTGCTTTTTGAATACCCTTTTTTATGCACTTTATACCTGTAATACCTTTCGAACAATTGATGTTCGGTATAACAGGCCATCTTCAATTCCTTGTCTAAAAAACCTTCGGCCAAACCATGATAAATAGGCACCACATTAATTTGCTTCTGCCTATCTTGAATAATGGCTAACAGTCTTTCAATTTGTTTACCTGTATCACTAAACACCAAATTCATGATATTATTCAGTTCATTGGCTTGCAAATGATTGAGTAACATCTCTACATTTTTTTGAAACAGCGGTTGAGGTTCTATACTAAAACGAAACGTTTGTTGCGCCTTAAAAGCCGTCATACTGCTGGTTTCTATGATGGTAGAATAACTTACAATATTGCTTTTTATTTCACCTGGCGTTAACAACATGCGCTCGGGGTGCTGCTCATTTTCTATCAATGTTCCCCATTGCTTATTTAAGTATTCGAACTGATCGTTAAAATGCTTAGTAGCAATAATAGATTCCTTTGGTAAATATTTAAAGAAAGATACTTTTTCTCCTGCAATGCCGGCACTTTGAATATTTGGAATGATGGTTAAAAATGCAATTTTCGCGATTGATAATTGGGTTTCAATATCGAACGTACGGATGGTTTCCACCTCATCGCCATCGAGTTCGATGCGGTAAGGTTGTTCGTTCGAAAAGCTAAAAATATCGATGATGCCGCCACGTATGGCATATTGTCCAGGTTCATAAACAAAGTCTTCGCGTTCGAACTCATTTTCATCTAAAAAATCAGCTAAGAAATTGGTATCCAGTTTTTCTCTAACATTGATATTAAACGAGTTGTGCTCAAGTCGTTCATTGCTAATTACTTTTTCCGAAATACTTTCGGGAGTAGCAATAACAATGTATGGATGGGTAGCATGTTGTAAGCGTGAAATAACTTCGGCTCTGGTTTGTATTTGATCGTTACTAACTTCTTCGAATTCAAATACCCGTTTAAAACTATCAGGCAAAAGCAATATTTCATTGTCGGAAATAAGGTGTTGTAAGTCGCTGCGCAAAAATTCGGCTTCCTCCATTTCGGGGACAAGTACTAAGATGGATTGCGCTGTTTCGGCATAGATGGATGCCAATGCTACTGCGAATGAAGAGCCGATGAGACCTTCGAAATGGGCAATAAAAGGTTGTGAATTTCTGTGTTGACTTAGAAATTCTTTAATTTGATGATGTTGACCAAAAGCTTCTACCAGTTCTCTTACTTTCAAATGCCTAGCTTTTATAAAAAGGAATGCAAAGGTAAGGCTTTTAATAGTTTCTCAAATTCAATCCATCGCGATAAAGTAAATTTTTACTAAATTTGCGATTATCAAAAACAATTTATACATAATTGCCGGTTGTAATGGCGCTGGAAAAACTACTGCCTCATTTACTATTTTACCTGAAATATTAAATTGTATGGAATTTATAAATGCAGATGAAATTGCAAAGGGTTTATCACCATTTCAGCCTGAAAAAGTAGCATTTGAGTCAGGCAGAATAATGTTAAATAGGATTAACGAATTGATGAAGAGTGATTCAAATTTCGCGTTTGAAACAACCCTATCAACTAAAAGTTATAAAAACAAAATAGCTTTAGCTAAACAAAATAACTACAAAGTTATTTTATTGTTCTTTTGGCTTCGTAAAGTTGAATTAGCCATAAAAAGAGTAGAAAAAAGAGTGGTTGAGGGAGGGCATTCAATTGAAACTGAAATTATAAAAAGGAGATATGTTAATGGCATTAAAAATCTATTCAAAATATACATACCAATTGTTGATGAAATTATGATATTTGATAATTCTGAAGGCAAATATGATTTAATAGCAGAAAAAACTTCAGACAGTGAATTGCATATTATAAATGCAAAAAAATACTACGATTTAAAAAAATACGAAAAATGAAAAATTACAAAAGAAGTGCCGATCAAATTAAAATCCTAAAAGGGATGGATAAAGTGTATGATCAACTCATTGAATTCAAGAAACGATCGAACAGTGTACTGGTGATATTAAAAGATGATAAAATTATAGAAATCAAACCATAATATGGTTTGAACGTCATTTTTCAAAGGCAAACAAATTAAAAAACGATCTTTGTAAAAATTATTTAATGTATTTTCAAATGACGAAATTGTATACCAAATTACCAATTCTTTTGTGGTTTGCTTGTTTTAGTGACCTATCCTTATCGGCACAAACGATTGATAAAAGTTATATCGGCCATTGGTTTCATTACACTGTTGGCAGCCCTGCAAAGCCAGATAGCAACTATACCAAGCTAGATACTTTTGTAGAAATGATATTTAGAAAAGATGGCACTTATAATTACAAAGGCTACATTAAAACAGATGTTTTTACGCCAGGTAAAGGGCATTTAAAATTCAAGAAAAACTTTCGTTATATGGATGGCAACTATCAAATCGAAGATAATACTTTAACACTTTTATCGGGCTTTAAAGCAGATGAAATTGACTTGTGCACCACTTACGAATTTGAATCCATTACCAATAAATTTAAACAAGAAGTGAGTTATTTTAGACTATGGGATACCCGCAGTTTTTATGAATATGCCATGGTTGAAAAAACAACCAATAATGAAAATTTTTTAAGTCATAAAAGAAAACTACAGTCTTTCTACATATTGTCAGAATTGACTAAAACCATTGACTCTACTGCGTTCTGGACGAACTCACCTGATTGCCCATATGAGATAGACTGGCCTAAGCCCGCTTTACTTGATATGAAGACACCTCTTAAAAAAAGCCAGTTAGATTCTATCAATAATTTAGTCGAGGATCTTGATCGAATGTATAGTTACGACACTAACAATCGACTGAACCGCTTTTACTACAGTGCTAAAAAGGAGAAAACTTTTTTTTATATGATCAGCTATATTGGTGAAGCGAGTGAGCAGAATACGAACATTCATTCAATCAAAGACAGCAAGGATGAAACGGAGTATATATTTATAAGAGATGAAAAAAATTGTTTACAAAGGATTGAACAATTCAATTCAGCGCATCAATTAATAATGGCCTATTATTTGGCAAGGGAAAATTGACAATAGGTAATTCGCGGTTTGCATCCTTTAAAACCTTATGATAAATTGCATTGATTAGAACTTCAACGCTCTATAGCTAAAGGGACAGTATGACCTGATATTGGGCAGTTCCAAATTCGCAGTTGGCAGTTGGAATCTGTGGTTGATAAATTACTTTCAACATCAATTAGAATTATAAAACAAAAACATACCACCTAGTCTGTTTTTCAAAAAACCAATCGTGAACTCGCAACTTTGAAAGGGGTTGAATAACGCTTGAAAAACAATACAATTTTGATTACTTGCAATAACAAAACTTAGTTCAAAAACAACATTCAAGCACTTCGTGGTTGGGGAAAATACATACCACTTGGTATTTTTTCTAATACTTCGAAAACATCTTCACCACCCCTGTTTTGGTGCTGGTTTGAACAATAATTAAATAAACGCCTGTCTTTACTACCGACATGTCGAATTGGATTTGGGTACGCGTAAAATTATTAATAAACCTTTGCTCCCATATTTTACCATACATATCCGCAATCATTAAAGTACAATTGCCATATACAAAATCGGGGAAACTTAAGTTAATAGTTAAGGGGGTATTGACAGTTACTGGATTGGGATAAAAATCGAGATTAATGCCACTGTTAGGACAAACACCGCTGGTGTATAAAGTTATCCCATGGTTGTTCATGGCTTCGCATTCATTGCGGTAGGTAATATTATCGCAACCGCAAACAGGATTGTAAAAAGGATAATTACACATATAGAAAGGTTGAACCTTGGCTGTGTTGATACAAGGCTGTATCAATTGTGCCTTTGCCAAACTGGCAAATCCAACGAGTAATATGTATAGAATGATTCTCAAGTTTATATAGAAGTGAACCCTAAATAAGGATGCAAACATTCCGGGAGGTTGATACCTGTTTCGGTTTGGTTGTTTTCCAATAAAGAGGCCACAATTCTTGGTAACGCTAAAGCACTGCCATTTAGTGTGTGCACCAGTTCATTTTTACCATCTTTGGTTTTATAACGGCATTTCAAACGGTTGGCCTGAAAGGTTTCGAAGTTCGATACAGAGCTCACCTCTAACCATCTTTGTTGTGCTCCACTCCATGCTTCAAAGTCGTAAGTCATGGCACTGGCAAAACCCATATCACCACCACATAAACGCAATATTCTGAATTTTAAACCCAACTTAGTCATTAGCATTTTAACATGCTCCAACATACTCTCCAATATCTCGTAACTTTGAGAAGGATGGGCAATTTGTACAATCTCTACTTTATCAAATTGGTGCAATCTATTTAATCCTCTAACATGTGCCCCATAACTGCCTGCTTCTCTTCTAAAACAAGGGGTATAACCGACATTGCGAATTGGCAATTCTTCTTCTTTTAAAATTACATCGCGGTAGATATTGGTAATGGGTACTTCGGCTGTTGGTATTAAATATAAATTATCGGTCTTATCGTGGTACATCTGCCCTTCTTTATCGGGCAACTGACCGGTACCATAACCGCTGGCTTCGTTTACTAAAATGGGAGGTTGTACTTCGTAATAACCTGCTTTGATCGCTTCATCTAAAAAGAAATTAATCAAGGCTCTTTGCAAACGGGCACCTTTGCCTTTGTAAACTGGGAAACCAGCACCTGTTATTTTATTACCCAATTCAAAATCGATGATATCGTATTGGGCGGTCAGTTCCCAATGGGGTTTGGCGTTTGCTGGCAATACAGGTTCGGCACCCCACTCGTAAACGGTTTCGTTTTCTTCGGGTGTTTTACCGAATACTACTTTTTCGGCAGGAGCATTGGGTACTTCGTATAATTTTTGGGTCAATTTACTATCCAATTCGGCTAACTCGGTCTCCAATTGTTTAGAGGCTTCCTTTAATTCAACCGACTCGGCTTTTTTAGCATCGGCTTCGGCTTTGTTACCACTTTTAAACAAATCGCCAATTTCTTTGGCCAATACATTGCCTTTCGCTAGGTTTTGTTCGAGCAAAGTTTGTTTGGCGCGTTTGGATTCATCGAGCGCAAGTATTTGTTGAATGTCTGCAGCTCTGTCGACACCTCGTTTGGCAAGGCGTGCAATGATTTCGTCGGTTTGATTTCGGATGGCTGTAAGGGTGAGCATAAATATTACTGCAAATTAAGTAGGTTAAAGTGAAAAATCCCTCATTTTAATTGAATTTGAGGCACAATTGTCAGAATTATTTAGCCACAGATGCGCAGATGATTTTTAAATATGAGCTTAGTATTGATTTATTACACAGATTAAATTGACCCATTTTAATATATAAATCTGCGAATAAATTCTTTTCATTTACAGACGAATACCTGTAAATTGTGTTCAAAAAAATACCAAAGCAGCCAAAATTAAATATTAAAAAAAAAGAGTTAATAAAAATCGGGCTGAAATTGAATTTTATGAATATTGCTATAGAAAACTATATTTGCAATTGTTGGTCCCATGGAAGGGACCGAACATTAGAAAAAGACGGAAATGTTAATGGAGCGAAGCATTGTTTAAATTAAATATGGAAATAATGAAACAAATAATATTTATAACTTTATTGTTTTCATGTAATAATAAAGTTGCAACAAAAGGAGAGCCTACTGAAAACGGTATTTTCAATGTACATTTTATTCAAGAACAAGGTTATGGTAAACTTAAAGCATTTACACATTATATTATTCTTCAAAAAAAAGCAATGAGTGACTCTGAGTGCGTTAGCTTTAGTAAATTATATGTCGATACTCTGTCAAATAAGAAAAAACCAGTTTATTCGATTGTTTTTCTTAAATCCCTTGAAAATTTTAGTGTTATTCCTGATTCACAACATTGGGACTTGATAACTAAATGCTTTAATAAAGAATTGATTTTCTGATTTCATGATATCAATAATAATGAAATTGAAATTAGAAATTGGTCTGATGGGCAAGTAACTAAATCATATTATTATGCTAAATAAATTAATTTATGTTCCTAAATTTAGCTTAAAAATGAAATTCTAAAGATGAAAAATAATATAATTACTTTACTTGTTTTTTTGAGTGCAATCTTATTTAGTTGCAAACCAGCCAACAACCCATCCTATGTTACGACAAATGAAAAACCCAACTTCCTCTGGATTAAGCAGTATCAAGAAAGTGAAATCTCAGATAAAATTAAATACCCTTCTTCAATTAAAATATATAATCATGATAAACTATTGATCAAAGAATATAATATATACGCTCATGGAACTAGAGTACATGATTCTACTATATTTTATTATGACACAATAAAGAGACTAAAAAAGAAAGTTTATTTTTATGCTATTGGGACCCTTGATTTAAAGTCTAATTTTATCTCTATTCCTAAAAAAGAAGTGACAGAATATATTTACAATGATTCCGGAAGATTATTGCTAAAATATATTACCGAAAATAATGAATTAAGGAAAGTTGAAGGAATGGGTACAGGCAATAAGGGTCCATACGGTTTTACGTATGATTTTGCTGGTTTTAGCTATATTTATAATGGTGATATTATATATGGGTATGGCTTGGAAAAGGGCCATTATAAAGTAAACAATATTGGAACCATTAAAGATTCTGTTATTACAAACAATAAGAATAAATTGGTACAAAGTTTTACATTTAAATACAGATTGGATACATTGATCAGGGTTTTCAGAGATTATAATGATTATAGTTATTTAAAGGACGATGATGACCATATTTTCGATTATCCTGAAGATTCATCAATATGCAAATATGTCAGGAATAAAATAGTTGAAGAAAAAAAATATTATTCTTTGGGTGAAACAAAACAAGAGGTGATCTCATATCGTTATGATACAGATGTGTTTCTTATTGAAAGAAATCGTCTTAAATATTTGAGAAGTGGGGAAAAAGATACAGGAATAATTACCTATGAAAAGGAGTTTAAAACGATAAATTATTTGGTTCTGTAAATTTTGATTTTTTTCATAGCGGAGAGTGCGAGATTCTAATTTCTCCTCCCCTGCATATTCAATGGTTTTGGCATGATTTAATTTCATAATAAGTATTGTTAACACGGGATAATTGGCCTTTCCGAGGGCAAGGTTCCTTCCATTGAACCAACAAAACAAATATAATTAATCTTTAGCATTAAAATAAAGAATCTGTGAATCTGTGGCTACTCTTTCATCAGTCGCAGACGGATGCTTTTCCGAAACTACAACACCTTACTCAACACCTCCAATATTCGCTCAGTGCTCTTGCCATCCCACAGCGGTGGTACTTGCCCCTTTTTAAAAGTGCCATCCATAATTTGTGCAATGTAATGCTCCACATCTTGGATGGTATAAGGCACCAACACATTGCTGCCAATGGATACTGTACTTGGGCGCTCGGTGTTGTTGCGCAAGGTTAAACACGGTATTTGGCGGTAAGTGGTTTCTTCTTGTATGCCCCCGCTATCTGTTACCACAAACTTGCTATCTGCAGTTAATTTCTGGAATGAAAAATAATCCAATGGCTCACTAAAAATTAACCCTTCTAAATGTTCTATCTGTTCCCATAAACCAAACTGTTTAAGCTTGGCAATGGTGCGCGGATGAATGGGAAATACCAATTTTAAATTATTGGTGATGGATTTAATAATGGCTATTAAAGTTTCTAATCCCACTTTTTCGTCTACATTGCTGGGGCGGTGCATGGTCATGAGCACATAACCTTGCGGGGCTAAATTGTATTGCGTTAATATATCACTTTCTTGCACCTGTGGCTCAAATTCCACCAAACTATCGATCATGGTATTGCCTACAAAAAATACTTTTTCATCGGCTACGCCATGGGCTTTTAAATGGTCGAGACCACTTTGTTCAGTCACAAAATAAAAATCAGAAATTTCATCGGTCAATAAACGGTTAATCTCCTCGGGCATGGTGCGGTCATCGCTTCTTAAGCCACTTTCCAAATGCGCTACTTTAATGCCCATTTTATTGCCTGTTAATGCGGCTGCAAACGTACTGTTTACATCGCCTACCACCATTAATAAATCAGGTTGATATTCGCTACACACGCGTTCTAATCCCAACATAACATTGGCCATTTGGGTATTGGGGGTGCCAGCACCTATGTTCAATAAAAAATCGGGGCGTAAATTGAACTGATCGAAAAACACTTTGCTCATTTTTTCGTCGAAATGCTGACCAGTATGCACAAATTTCAGGTCGAGATTCGGCATGGTAGCCACTACTTTTTTAAACCGAGTAACTTTGATGAAATTGGGGCGTGTGCCAACGACGATAAGGATTTTCTTCACTTTAATATGGATAGATAAGTTGCAAAAATAATAGTTTCATGCAGTATTCTTTACAAACTCTCGTGGATTCCTTGTATTTTTGTAAATTCATATAAAAATCATCATTGGATAACAAAATGTTAAACATCGTATTATTTGGACCTCCGGGAGCAGGCAAAGGCACGCAATCTGCCAAACTAGTAAATCAGTATCAATTGGTGCATCTTTCTACTGGGGATATTTTTAGATTCAATATAAAAAATGAAACCGCTTTAGGTCAGTTGGCCAAGTCATATATGGACAAAGGCAACTTGGTGCCCGATGAGGTTACCATTAATATGCTCGAGGCAGAAGTTGAAAAACACACCGATGCCAAAGGTTTTATTTTTGATGGTTTTCCGAGAACCATTGCTCAAGCGAAAGCTTTAGATGCTTTTCTTGAGAAAAAAGGTACTGCCATCTCTTTAATGCTAGCGCTTGAAGTAGCCGAAGAAGAGCTGGTAAAACGCTTATTGATAAGAGGCAAAGACAGTGGCAGAGGTGATGACACAGATGAAAACATTATACGCAACCGGATAAATGTTTACAATGAACAAACAGCCGTAGCGGCAGAGTTTTACAATGCACAAGGCAAATACCATGCGATTAATGGTGTTGGTGCTGTTGAAGAAATTTTTGGTAGATTGAGTTCGGTAATTGGCGAACCTAGTAAATAAATATAAAAAAGAATAGTTGCCATCCTTGGTTGAGCAGTTAAAATAAAATAAAATGGCAGATTCAAATTTCATAGATTACGTAAAGATTTTCATTCGAAGCGGAAAAGGAGGCAAAGGCAGTCCGCATTTTCACAGAGCCAAAGGCCTACCCGATGGTGGACCCGATGGTGGTGATGGCGGCAAAGGTGGCGATGTACGCCTTAGAGGCAACGCGCAACTATGGACCCTCATGCACCTTAAATACCGCAAACACGTGCATGCCGATGATGGTAAACCGGGAGAATCTTCACAAGCAACAGGCGCTTCGGGAAAAAATGAAATTATTGATGTGCCACTAGGCACCGTTGCTAAAGATGCAGAAACTGGCGAAATTTTATTTGAAATTACCAAAGATGGTGAAGAAAAAATATTGAGAAAAGGCGGTAAAGGCGGGTTAGGAAACGTGCATTTTAAAACCTCTACCAAGCGCGCTCCTACCTACGCCCAACCAGGCGAAGAAGGTAAAGAAGGTTGGTGTATTTTTGAATTAAAAGTATTGGCAGATGTGGGCTTAGTTGGATTTCCTAATGCAGGTAAATCTACCCTACTCTCTGTTATTTCGGCAGCAAAACCAGAGATTGCGAATTATCCTTTTACTACAATTGTTCCTAACTTGGGTATTGTTGAATACCGCGATTACCGTTCGTTTATAGTGGCTGATATTCCAGGAATTATTGAAGGTGCACACGAAGGCAAAGGCCTTGGTCACCGTTTTTTAAAACACATTGAACGCAATGCTTTGCTATTGTTTTTAATTCCTGCTGACAGTGCAGATATTAAAAAAGAATATAAAATTTTATTGAATGAGTTGAAACAATTCAATCCTGAATTATTGGACAAACAACGTGTGGTGGCTATCACCAAATGCGATATGCTTGACGAGGAATTAATGGGCTTAATGAAAAAAGAATTAAAGTCATTAAATCCAATTTTCATATCGGGTGTTGCAGGTTTGAATATTCAGAAATTGAAGGATACCCTTTGGGAGAAAATTCAACACACCAAAGAAGAGTGGCAATAAGCTACTCGTGGGCCAATCGCTTGTAATAAAAGGCCCTTGCTGGCAAGGCTTTATACCAAAGAATGGCTAACCATATAAGTCCCAATGCGTATACCGCAGCCATAAAATCGGCATAGTATACAAACAAATGGTTCTGATCAATTTTAAAATAATTGCAAATTGAATCGAGACTAAAAGCGTAGTTCAAACTTACCAGTATCCAAATACCCCACTGCTTATATAAGAAGGCAAGCGCTGTTAAAAATATAATGACTGGATGGATATAACGCTCGTGCATCTGCGTATTAAAAAAGAAAAACACATAGCAAATTAAAGTCATTGAAAGCAACAATAAATTCAAATCAAAATGCACGGTTTGTTTGCTTAAATGCGATTTGAAAATCTTAAGATAAAGTGGGGTACAAATGAGGATGGCACAAATGGCAAATAAGCCCAAACCAATCGATTTATAAGTATACCCAAATAAGACAGGTGTAGTATCTGGAGTGGTCATTAAATCTCCACTCAAAATCAAGTGCCAAAAATTAAAGGCATTCATGCTTACAAATTGAAAATAATCAACCGATGCGAAGGTAACTTTAAGAATATTTTTGGCATTGCCATTAATTAAAAATGGCAATATGATAAGTGCTTGTAAAAGGCCTAATAAAAAAACATACCGAACGGTATGTTTTATAGTCAACTCAGGCCACCAAAGCACTGCCAATACAGGAGCAAACACAATGGCTTGCAATTTAAAATTCAAGGCTAGTAAGAAAAGCACCAATGAACCAAATATGTTTTTATGATACCCAAAAAAGAACGAAGCAAAGACAAAAAAAGTAAGGATTCCATCCACTTGGTTCCATACCATTGTGTTGTAAAAAAAACCAACATTAAACAAGCCAAAAATAAAATAGCGAAGCTGTTTTGATTCCTTTTTTACCAGGCTACATAACAACAGAATAGTGGCCATATCGAACAGCCAAGTAATGGCTTTTAATTTGTAGATATTGGCTTGCATATCATCTGTTGCATATAAGTATGAAAATAATTTTAAAACATAAGTATACAATGGCAAATAATTAATTTGACTGCCCGCTTCGTAAGCCGAAACGAGTCCTTTTACTTTTAATTGATTGGCCCAAGAATACCAGCAATACGCGTCCCACTCGTGCACAAAAGTTGGCAATACAAACAGGGTAAATATATAGATAACTACCGCAGGTAAAAGTAGCGGTCTAATGGTTTTTAATTCCTGTAATACGGATGGTTTTGTCATATTGATTGGAATCTAAAGTTTGGTAAATAAAGTGCTTTTTTAAACTATCAGAAAATGAGGGAACGGTTATCATTTTGTCATTCACGCTTATTGCCGAATATTTCACTCTTTTAACGTGGGGATTGACTAGTGTATAAAAATAATTCCAAGCATCGTAAGTACCACTGTAATAGTAGAGAATTTCAGAACCATTGTAATGCCTAATTTTTTCGCTAATGGTGTAAATATCGGCAGATAATCGAAGTCCTTTTTGTTGCGAGGTAAACATCATTTTTTGATACAAACTGTGCGACAAACCTACAGCAATAATGAGATAAATACTCCATTGCAAAAACCGACTTTTATGGTTACTTAAAATATCAAAAAAGGTAAGTGCAATAACGATACTAATCAAAGGCAATAAAGGGATATCGTACCATTCTAATTTTGTTTGGGCAATGCTTATAAAAAACAAATAGATAAACAATACCATTGAATAGGTGATGATTGTTTTATTTTGTTTGAAAAAGCCCCATAAAATAGCAGGCACTAAGCACCAAATAAACCAATTAAAACGAAAGCCAAACAAGTGTTGGATATAATAGTACCAAGGGCCTTCGTGACCATCTTTTCCATTGGCAAATCGCCCACCAAAATCGTTGGCCCACATGGCTTTCAGATACCCATTAGAAGCAGATTCACGCAGGTATACAAATACAAAAAAGGGAATTAATGCTATTAAAATAGAGACAAATAATACAGGCATTTTTTTGATACCTTGTATGTAAAAAAAGCAAAACATATAGACCGGAAAAAACAAAACTGCTGCTGCGCTTTTAGTTAAAAGAGAAAGCGCAACAAACACAATAAATGACATCAGATTTTTTCGATTCCCATTATCTAAATAAAGCAAACATTGAAACAAAGCCGCTACTAAAAAAAACACAAGCAATGAATCATAATCGCCTGTGATACTGCCATGCAATTGTATAAGTCCATCGCAAGTTGTAAGCATAAGCATGCCAAAACAAGTTGCCAAAATAGATTTTGTTTGTCTGTAAATTATAACACCCACCAACCAAATGGTGAGCAAACCCGCTAAAGCCGAAGGCAATCGAATGGCCCATTCATTCAGTCCAAAACATTGAATAGCGAGTACCTGAAGCCAAATCATTAAAGGCGGTTTGGTATTGTACAAGTCGGGTTGTTGCTCGAATGTTGTCACGAAGTAATTATGCGACTGAGCCATCTCGGCTGCATTTACAGCTAAGCGCGACTCATCCCACTGCACAATGGGCAGTTTACCTAGGTGATAAAATTGTGTTAGTATACTGTATAGTAAAGTAAAAAAAAGAAGACTTAATAATGGCTTATTTTTCATTATAATTTGTGAATTAAGTAATTACATGTCATATTGTTCAAGTTCTGCTAATATTAATATTGCTTATGCAGCACTTGGAATTGAATTAAAAAAATTTTGATTTTTCTTATTTCTGTTTGAGGTAAATTCTTTAAACTTGCCATTGAATATAAATTATACTTTATTTCCATTTTCATCCATTTCGCTAAGCCAATTCATAAAGTTATTAGTGTGAATTTTTGAAAAACTTTTGATGGTTCTAATTGAAAGATTACCACTTTCTCTAATATTTTAATGGTCGAGAAAAAAAATAACACGATTATAATTAGATTTTCAAAATAGTTAATAAAGATACAAAATTTCATCTATTGTTCATTTTCCAAATGAAATTTATATAGGGTTGAATAACCTCAGGATTGTTCATATAATTAACCATTTCTAAATTTATATTTCCATTAGGATTTGTATTCTAAAAAGTAATAGTACGTTTTTTTTAATGATTTATTTTTCAAGTACAAACATCCTGGGTGGCAGTGCTTTATACCAATGATAAAACAGAATAAATAATCCCAACGTGTATAAAATTGCTATAAAAAAAGGATCAAATAAAAAATATGCTGAATGATTCAAATTAAAAAAATGCAAGATTGATTCCAAACTCAATGTGTAATTTAACCCAATTAATAACCATGGAATCCATAAATTATATAAAAATGCCAAAGCCGTTAAAAAAATAATCGCAGGGTGAATATATCGCTCGTGCATTTGCGTATTAAAATAAAAAAATACAAAGCAAACCAATGCAGCCATTATCAATATCAATTTAAGATTCGGGTTGAAGGACTTCTTATAAAATTGAAATTTAATCAGATCAATAATTAAGGGAATTAAAACAATAAATGATGAAACGGCGAATAAAATTAACCCAATATTTTTATAAGACAACCCAAAAAATAATTTGACATTGTCTGGCATTTCCATAAGATTACCCTTTATAAAAAGATGCCAAAAATTAAATGCATTCATACTTAGAACAGGATTGTAACCAACAGATTTATAAATCATCCGTAAAAGATTGTGTGGACTACCATTTATTAGAAACGGATAGACTATAATAACTTGCATACCTATAAATATAATGCCATATACAATAGCCTTTTTTACCGTTAACTGTGGCCACCACATGGCTAGTAATATAGGAAAGTAAATTATTCCCTGTAATTTAAAATTTAAACCAAGCAGAAAAAGCAACATTGACAAGAATCCTTTTTTAAAATACGCAAAATAAAAAGCCGAAAAAATAAAAAAAGTTAAAATTCCATCAACCTGATTCCAAATCATCGTATTATAAAAATAACCTATATTCAGGAGTCCATAAATAAGGTATTTTAGTCCCTTTACTTCGTCCTTCACTAAACTACATATTAACAAAATTCCAGCAATATCAAATAAAAAAGTAAATGCTTTCAATTTATAAATATTGAAAGCTATTTGATCGGTAGGAAACAAATGCCCAAATATCTTTAAAACATATAGATAAAGCGGCAGATAATTTATTTTACTGTAATCAGCGTAGGCTGAAGACAAACCATTCAACTTTAATTGCGTGGCCCATAGCACCCAGCAATCGTTGTCATCTTTATGGCCAAATTGAGTAATAAATATAAAAGCAAATGTGCATATAAAAAGTGAAGGCAAGATAAATTGTTTAATCTTTATTCCATTCCATTGATCTGTGTAATGCATGTTTATTTTATTTATTGAAACATATAGGTATTAATATGGTATATTAAGTAGAAAATCTTAAGGCTGTATGATTTCTATGATTTTGAAAGTACTGACATTTCTTCCTTTTCTTTCAATTCCATTATTTGCTCCAACGCATCTGGAATTACATCACTGCATATTACGATAAATGAATCCTTTTCAGCATGACTGATGGCAAAGTTTATGGCTTCCTTTTCGAGTGGTAATACGGTAACTTTTTTATGCTCATCTACCTCTTTAATTCCACGAATCATTAAATCGATAATTTCATTTTCCGAACGTCCTCTTAGATTGCGATCTTGACGGATAATAATTTCATCAAATATTTTAGCCGCTTCATATCCTAGTGAAATAGTATCTTCATCGCGTCTATCACCTACCCCAGCAATAATGCCTATCTTCTTACTGGCATCTGTTTTGGCAATAAATTTACCAATGGCTTGAATACCCGCAGTATTGTGTGCATAATCTACCATCACTGTAAAGTTTTTGAAATTAAACATGTTCATTCTACCAGGCGTTTGAGCGGGCGAAGGAATAAATGTTTGCAAGGCCGATTTGATATCTTCGATTTTAAAATTGCGCAAGTAAGCTGCTAAAATAACAGGTAAGCAGTTGGCAATATTAAATTCAGCACGACCACCAAAAGTCATTGGAATATTTGACACCTTATCGACTCTTATTTTCCAAGCACCTTTCATGATGGTAACAAAACCATTTTCATATACTGCTGCTAGACCGCCTTTTTTGGTATGCTCAACAATTCTAGGATTATTTTCATCCATACTGAAATAGGCAATTTTGCATTCTAAGCCATCCTTCATTTTATAAACCAAATCATCATCGGCATTTAATATGGCATGTCCTTCGGGGAAAACACTTTCCACAACTACTGCTTTTACACGCGCTAATTGCTCAATGGTATCAATGCCTTGTAAGCCTAAATGATCGGCCGCTATATTGGTAACAATGCCAATATCACAATTGTGAAAACCTAACCCAGCTCTTAATATTCCACCCCTTGCACATTCTAAAACTGCAAAATCAACTGTAGGATCTTTTAAAACAAACTCCGCTGAAATAGGTCCTGTACAATCGCCTTTCATCATCATTTCATTTTGAATATAGACACCATCGGTAGTGGTGTAACCAACTTTAAATCCAACTTGTTTGCATAAGTGGGCCATCAGTCGAGTGGTAGTTGTTTTTCCATTTGTACCTGTTATAGCAACAATTGGAATTCGTGCCGATGTTCCCGGAGGATACAACATATCAATTACTGGCTCAGCAACATTTCGCGCTATGCCTTCAGTTGGATCTAAGTGCATTCTAAAACCTGGGGCTGCATTTACTTCTAAAACGGCTCCACCATTTTCGTTCAGAGGCGAGCTTAAATCGGGCGCCATAATATCAATCCCACAAATATCTAACCCAATAATACGTGCTATGCGTTCGCACATAAATATATTGCTAGGATGTACAAGGTCAGTTATATCTGTTGCTGTTCCTCCTGTACTAATATTGGCCGTAGGTTTTAATAATAATTCTTCGTTAGCAGGTAAAACAGATTCTAAGGTTAAACCTTTATCTACTAAAATATTTTCTGTAAAACTATCAATCTTAATAGAGGTTAGTGTTTTCTCGTGTCCATATCCCCTTCTTGGATCGCTGTTCACAATATCAATTAATTGTTGAATGGTATGTTTGCCATCGCCTATTACACAGGCAGGTGTGCGTTTTGCTGCGGCTACAAATTTATAATTAATGATTAAAATTCTGTGATCGTGTCCTGTAATAAATTTCTCTACAATGATAGAACGCGAATATTTTTTAGCGGCTTCAAATCCTTCCTTTAATTCTTCCCAATTCATCAGGTTAGTAGTTGCACCTTTTCCATGATTACCATTAATTGGTTTAGTTACCAAAGGATATCCAATGCGCGATGCGGCGGCAGCAAGATCGTCTTCATCATAACAAATTCTACCTTTTGGTACTGGTATCTCTGCAGCCTCTAATAAGTTTTTAGTATCCTCTTTATCACAGGCAATTTCAACCGCTATGCTACTCGTGGTGCTTACAACTGTCGCTTGAATTCTGCGCTGATTAATGCCATATCCAATTTGAACCAAAGAGCGTTTGTTCAAACGAATGTATGGTATTTTTCTTTTTATAGCTTCTTCAACAATACTCCCTGTGCTCGGCCCTAGGCGCTCTTCTTCGCGCATTTCTCTTAAACGTTGAATATCTTCTTCAACATGGTAAGGCTCGTTGTTAATGAGCGCCTCGGCAATACGCACCGATGCTTTGGCAGCATAAATTCCTGCCTTTTGTTCAAAATAATTGAACACTACAAAATAAATGCCTTTGGTATTGGTTTCTCTGGTTCGCCCGAAACCGCAATTCATGCCTGCCAATGTTTGTATTTCAAGGGCTATGTGCTCAATAACATGCCCCATCCAAGTTCCCTCTTCCACTCTTTCAAAAAAGCCACCCGGCACACCAGGACTGCATCGGTGACTATACATTGTTGGAAACAAAATCTTCAACCGTTCTAGAAATCCATCAATGGTATTGGTAGGCCTTTGTTCCATTTCTTCGAGATCAAGACGCATTACAATTAATTTATGTCTACGGATGCTCCAATAGTTGGGGCCATTCATGGGTTTAATGTCTACAATTTTCATATCGGGGTAAATTATGGGTTAGTATGTAAGGGGGGTATTGATTAGTTATGTGCAAAAAAGCAAACATTTGGCATATAAACAAGTTTATGCGGTGTTATTCTTTAAAATAAATAAATTTGTAGCTTCTTAAAAACATTTAACCCCTTATTATTTTGCATTCAGAAGCTCTCAATCGTCTTTTTTATAAACATGTTGGACAAACCTCGTCGGCTCCGCTTGCTTTGCAAATAGAGCGTGCAGAAGGTATTTACATGTATGCAAAAGATAAAACTTATATCGATTGTATTTCGGGAATCAGTGTAAGCAATGTTGGCCATGGCAATGCAAAGGTTATAGAAGCGGCAAAAGCACAATTAGACCATTACATGCACCTAATGGTTTACGGTGAAATGGTGCAAGAACCACAAGTAAATTTAGCAACTAAATTAACAAGTGTTTTGCCTGCTTCGCTTAACTCAGTTTACTACGTAAACAGCGGTAGTGAAGCCATTGAAGGGGCTATGAAATTAGCAAAAAGAGTTACAGGCAGACATCAATTTACTGCCCAATATTTGGCTTACCATGGGGGCACACATGGGGCCTTAAGTTTAATGAGCGATGCTTATTTCAGTCGGAAATTTGTTCCACTCTTGCCGGGTATTACTTTCATCCATCAAAATGATTTAAGTGAACTTAACACCGCTATAACAGAGGAAACAGCCGCTGTATTTATAGAACCCATTATGGGCGAAAAAGGCTACGTGTGCTGCGACCTTGCCTATTTAAAAGCCATTAGAAAACGTTGCGACGAAACAGGCACTCTGCTTGTGTTCGATGAAATCCAAAGCGGTTACGGTCGTTGTGGTTATTTATTTGCCTTAGAAAAATATGGTATAACCCCAGATATTTTAATTCTTGCTAAAGGCTTTGGCGGGGGTATGCCCTTGGGTTGTTTTATAGCCGACAAAAAAAACATGGATTTGTTTCAAGACAATCCTGTTTTGGGCCATATCACAACATTTGGCGGGCACCCTGTAAGTTGTGCAGCCTCCTTAGCTACCCTAAATTTCATAATCGATAATGATTTGGCTGAGAAGGCCAATGCCAAAGAAAAAGAGTTTAGGCGTTTGTTGGTGCATCCTAACATTAAACATGTCACTGGAACAGGACTCATGTTGGCCATCGATTTGGAAGATAAAATCTATTGCAGACAAGTCATTGATAAGTGTGTAAATGCAGGATTATTAGTGGATTGGTTTCTGTATAGCGAACATAAAATCCGATTGGCTCCACCTTTAATCATTGAGAATGAAGCCATTGAAAAAATTTGTGGCATTATTCTTGAGAATCTCTAAAAAACACTGCAACCTTTTTTATACACCTATGTCAAAGAGGTACATTTTAACAAACTAAAAAACAACATACACATGAAACAAAACAGCAAAACCGCCCCTATGAAAATGATGCTTAGTGCTTTATTTTTAGCTGGCTTATCGATCACATTTTATTCTTGTAAAAAAGATAAAAATGACACTGTAGAAACCATTACCTCGGCCGAAGACAATTCGACTGCCGAAAACGAATTCACTTCTGTTTTTGATGTAACGGATGATTTCGCAAGCAATGATGCCCGCACCAGAGGTGGCAATACCATCTTACCAAGCGGCGCGATTGTTAACTTCACCGATAGTTCTTACAGCGATGGCGACGGCATTGAATGTACCATTGATTTCGGACCCCTAAAATCTGTTGCTCCATTCGGTTTATTATGTAACGATGGTAGATACAGAGCAGGTAAATTACATATCTCATCTAGCAACCGTTACGGTATAGTAGGCTCTGTATTTACAGTATCAGCTGCCGATAGCGACCAATATTTTGGTGGTAGTTTACCAACTAGTTTAACTCAATTAACAGGTACTATTACATTGAGCAGAATAGCTGCCAATAGTGTTAATTTGAAAGTGAGCAATGCAACTGCTACTAATTCAAATGGAAAAGTATCATGGCAAAGTGATAGAACCATTACCAAAACTGTTGACCCTGGCATTGGCTTATTGGGCGACGAGTTTGATATTACAGGCAGTGCAAGTGGTGTAAATCGCAACGGAGAAAACTTTACAATTACTATAGACAAACCATTACACAAAAAAATTGAATTAGGTTGTGCACGTACTTTTGTGGTTGGTCAAATTACTTTAACCAATACCACTTCAAATAAAACGATTAAAATTGATTATGATCCATTTAGCAATGCTGCTTGCGATTTAATAGCCAAGGCTACAATTAACAATAAAGAATTCACTTACGTTGTTCGTTAATTGTAAGTAACAATAATTCCTCAGCTAGTTTTTATTATTTCAACAAAATGTAAAAACATTGGGTAAAACAAAAATCTTCAAAGTCCCGAAAAAGTAATATTTTTCGGGACTTTTTTATGATGTCAAGATTACTCGTTTATTTTCTACTGCTATTTTTATTTGTGCAATGCAATACATCTGTTAATTCAAAAAAAAAGTCAATTACTAATACCGATAGTTTTTATACTTTAACAGATAGTTTTACAAGTTTTAGCAAAACATTTACCGATAGTATAGATGCCTATTTCGGTCATGATTTTAACGGTACAGTATTAATGACCAAAGGGCATAAGCAATTTAAGAAAGCTTATGGCTATGCCGATGCTTATAAAAAAGAACCCATGCCATTGAATGGCTTATTTCAATTGGCTTCCGTTTCTAAAACTATCACAGGTGTTGCAACACTGATACTCATTCAACGCAAACAAATTCAAATCGACAGCAGTGTAAAATTTTATTTAAATGATTTTCCTTATGCTGATGTTACCGTTAGACAATTGCTAAACCACCGCAGTGGATTGGCCAACTACATGTATTTTACCGACGCTTACTGGCAAGATACAGGGCGTTGCATGTGTAACAAAGACTTTTATGACTTCATGGTAAAACACCAACCCACACCCTATTTAAAACCAGATGTTTCTTTTAGTTATTGCAATTCTAATTTTGCATTTTTGGCCGTGTTGATAGAAAAAGTATCTGGTAAAAGTTTTCCTAATTTTGTAAGAGAAAACATTTTCAAACCATGTGGCATGCGCAACACTTTTTTTTATGGTTATAAACCAGCATCCAATCATTCGCCTGTTATGACTGGCAGATTCGATAAATATGTGTACAACGAAAGCTACTACATGGATGGCATACTAGGCGACAAAAGTGCTTATAGCAGTGTAGAAGATATGTTTCTTTTTCACCGCGGTTTATTGGATGGCCGTTTGTTAAATAAAGAACTCATGACCATGTTACAAACGCCAAGTTTTGGCCCCAATGTTTATGGTGGTAGCTACGGTTTAGGCTTTCGCTTAAAGCTAACCCCCAATGGGCAGTGGACTTATCACAACGGCTGGTGGCGTGGCTTCTGGACCTTCTTTTGGAACCGTTTCGACAAGGACATTTGCTTTGTCATACTAACGAACAACCACAGTAGCGCAAGTCAGATAGACGAAGTAATGCTAGGTCAATGGCTGATTGATGCGAAGTAGAAAGTTACCTAACCGTCTTTCTTCTGTTCTTAATATAATCCTCGAAAATATAATCCCCCAAACCGTTCAACGAACTGTAGAATGCCTTGCCATTATTCGTTTTGGTAAATTCTTCTACAAACTTCACCAACCAAGGATCTTTGGCAATCATAAAGGTAGTAATTGGAATTTGCAATCTGAGACACTGAGCTGCCATGGTTAAGGTTTTATTTAAAATTTTACGGTCGAGGCCCCAACTGTTTTTATAATACCGATTGCCTTCTCTTAGGCAAGTTGGTTTACCATCAGTGATCATAAAAATTTGTTTATTGGCTGTTTTTCTTCTGCGCAATAAATTCATGGCCAACTCCAGCCCTGCGTAGGTATTCGTGTGATAAGGACCAACCTTTAAAAAAGGTAAATCCTTTACTTCAACGGGCCAAGCATCATTGCCAAAAACAATGATATCGAGGGTATCTTTGGGGTAACGGGTTTTAATAAGTTCGGCCAAAGCCATGGCTACTTTTTTAGCGGGTGTAATGCGGTCTTCGCCATATAATATCATACTGTGACTGATATCAATCATTAGTACAGTGCTATTATTGCTTTTATTCTCGCGTTCATTAATTTCTAGGTCATCGCTCGTTAAATTAAACTCATCTATACCATGGTTAATTTGCGCATTGCGAATGGAAGCTGTAAAATTGATGTTCTCTAAACTATCTCCATAATCGTATGGTTTGCTATCACTGCTCAACTCATCGCCCATGCCCGAAACAGTGGTTTTATGTTCCCCATTGTTCGCCTTTTTAAGTTTGCCAAATATTTCATCTAAACTTTGTTTGCGTATCACCTGTCCTGTTTTATTGGTGACTTCAAAATCGCCACTTTGTTCATTTTCGTTCAAATATCCCTTATCCTTTAAATCTTGGATAAAGTTGCCCATGCCATATTCGCCAGTCGTAATGTGGTGTTGGTTGTCGAGCTGATGCATCCAATCGAGGGCCTCGCCCGCATCGCCATTGGTATATTGCAATAATTGGGTAAAGATATCCAAGAGTTCATCGAACTTATTTTTATCTTCTTCGGGCGTAAAATCGGTGAATACAAAGTTTTGCATGCATTATTATAACAAACTAATAAGAAAAAGGTTGGCTATTTAATTTATGATTTAAAGTATCGCAAAATGCGAGGTGTAATATCATAGGGTGGTTTCATGATGCTATCAAATGATAGTATCAAGGGTAATTATTAATATTCATTACCAATTCATTGGTGTCATTTTTTTGACCAAAACAAACTGATAGGATACTTAAGCGCAAATCCATAACTTAAATAACTGCCATTGCTTAAAACACGGGCCGTAGAGTTCGGATACCCATTACTATGGTAGATAAGATCAGTTTGCATTATTGGCTGAAAACCCGCATAATAATTGACTGAAAAGGAGAGCAATGCTGTTTTAAACAACTTACATTCTATACCCAATCCTGTTTGAATAAGTGAATAATAGTGAGTCAAACTCTTCATACTACCAATATAATTGACAGTATCTTCAGATGTATAGTTAGTCCCTATTTCAGAGCCATAAAATCTATTGGTATTTAAAACAATACCAAATGAATAACCTATCACAGGCACTAAATAATATTTCTTTTTATAAAGATTAATTCTTGTACCCAACCGAAATGGAATCTGCAAAGTCCTTACACTGCTACCCAAGCCATAACTGCCTATATCACCCAACGATTGGTAGTAAAATCCAGGGGCGACATTATTTCGCAAAAACCCAGTTTCTAAAAATACAGCTTCCTGAAGGTCCTGCCTAATTTGAAAACCCCATGCTTCTGCACCCAATCCAACAGCCTTTACATTCGTCCCAAAATCAGCAACGGAACTGTAATTGCGCGTTAAAGCACCTTCAGCTCCAATCCAAGTAGTAAACTTTTGTGCATTAGCAAACAAAGGAAGAATTAGTATTAAACAGATTGTAGGTAGTATTTTCATTTCGATAAATATGCCTTACTCAACGGCAATGCTATTAATTTATTGTATTCATGAAAAATCACTGACTCCATTTATAATAATCCTCGAAGAACCAAAATAATGTTGGCAACATTCCTGTCTTGCGAATGAACTCTGCATCCATAGAGAATTTTAAAATTTTATTGGCATTCTCTGAATCCTTAATCTCGAAATTGAAGGTTTTAATTTTGTGACTTGCTTTATCAACAATAAGGTTGCTAATCTTTTCAAGCACTCTTGGATTATAGATGATTGTATCCTTTCCTATGGTTAAATCATTGACATCTGTTTGCATAAAAACACTTAACTGCTCTTGATATTTCGTTTGAAAATCATTGTAGGTAATTGTTTTCTTTTGTTGAAAGTCATAGATATTTGCAATGGTTACATGCCTTTCATCATACCAATAACTTTCAAAATAAAATGAACTGATCCCAAATGACTGCCCCATTTTTTGGTACAATACAGAATCTGCATTTGAAATATTATTTAATAGTTTTACATGGTTAGCTTCCCAATAAGCATCTCCCCATTCTGAATCTCTAAACAACAATTTATTATCATTCTTTACATAATAAAAAACAAGTAATAACCATTCATAGTCCTCTTTACTTAAAACCGTTTTCAAATCCGAAACCAATAACCAACACAAGGGATTTGTCCTAGCCTTAAATCCTCCAAAAGTGGGTTGAAACGTTAATACAATTGCCACCAATTTGTTGCTCTCAACTTCATTGAATGGAGAAGTACTGATTTGTTTACAAAACCAAAACTCCTTCATATCACTTGGTTTCATTGCCTCGTAAATGACTGAATCTTTCCCTTTATAAGTGATTATTTTTTCAATAGAGCCTCTTTTCTTTATATCTTCTAAACGATATGGTGTTATTAATGAATCATTCTTGTAAGCCTTTACCTTACCATCCAAAACCAACTGATATAGCTTGGTCTGAATACTGGACTGCTTAGCATAAAAATACGATTGCCACTCTGCCTCTGTTGGCAATGACTTTTCAATTTGAGCTTGAATGTTGCCATAGCAAAAAACAAATAAAAGGATGAGTAAATGTTTAGATTTCATAATATGTATTGAGTTAACGTATCGACTTGAATTAAATTGTAAGATGCTATTTAATCATATAACAAATACTTCTTCCGCATTTGCTTATAAACTTCTAAATCCTTTTGCCAGCCTTGCTTAATATCTGTGAGTGTTTTGCCTGCAATGATTTGCAAACGCAATTGATTCGTGCCAGCTAATTTATCAAAAAAATCAGTGAAGAATTTTCCTTTATCCTTACTGCATTTATACATTAACATCAACCAATTTAAATTCAATCCAGAATCAAATCTTGCCTTTTCATAGCCGTACCAAGTTAAGTCGAACCCTATACACTCAAAGCCCATGAACTTCGGTCGCTCGGAGACACCAGGCATACTGTATGGTCTGTATTTTAAATTGCCCCAGTCTAAATCGGGAGAACCAAAACATTGATAGGGCTTATTGGTGCCTTGCCCAATACTTACCACCGTTCCTTCGAACAGACCCAAGGATGGATACAGATATATAGAGGATTGGGTTTGCAGATTGGGTGATGGCTTGACAGGCAAAACATAAGGCGTTAAATGTGTGTAATTAGAACAACTAATAATGCTTAAATCGCATTTCAATCTGTTCTTTAACCAGCCTTCCCCATTGATCATTTTTGCAATTTCTCCAACGGTGCAACCATGTACAATTGGAATTTTATGCATGCCGACAAAGCTTCGAAAAGCAGTATCCAAAACCGGACCATCAATATAATGTCCATTGGGATTCGGCCGATCCAAAACTAAAAATGGAATACGGTTTTCAGCACAAGCTTCCATCACATAATGCATGGTACTGATGTAGGTATAAAACCGCACACCCACATCTTGTATATCAAATACCACTTGATCAATGTTCTTTAAATCTTCGGTGGTTGGTTTTTTATGATTCCCATACAAAGAAATAATTTTAATACCTGTTCTTTCGTCTTTACTGCTATTAACTAGGGTTCCTGCACTGGCATTGCCTCTAAAGCCATGTTCAGGAGCAAAAATACATTGGATATTAACACCTGCTTTTTGCAAAGAATCTACCAAATGTGTATTGCCAATTGTGCTCGTTTGATTGACAACCAAAGCAATCTTTTTCTTTTTTAAAAGCGGTACATATTTTTCCGTTTGCGAAGCACCGGTAAGTATATTTTGAGCTTGGCTTTTTATTGTTAAAAAAAGTATAAGTAATATATAATATCGGCTTTGCATGCTTTGCAAATATAAGTTTAAATGCAATATGAAGGAATGCATAAAAAAACCGTTCCAATTACTTGAAACGGTTTCTATTTTGATTATTTTTTAGGAAGTTAAATTACTTAACTTCTTCGAAAGGCACATCCTCAACATTGTTTGCGTTGACATTTTCGCCTTCTGGCTGACCAGCACCAGCGCCTGCATCGGCACCTTGTTCAGCTTGCTGTTGCGCTTGGTAAATATCCTGACTAGCAGCTTCCCATGCTTTGTTTAATTCTTCTGAAGCTCCATCAATACCAGCGATATCTTTTGCACCATGTGCAGTTTTTAATTTTGCCAAGGCAGATTCAATCGCTTCTTTTTTCTCGGCAGGTAATTTATCGCCGTAGTCTTTCAAATTTTTTTCTGAAGTAAATACCAAAGTATCCGCAGTATTCAATTTTTCTACTTCTTCTTTTAATTTTTGATCTGACTCAGCATTCGCTTCAGCCTCACGTTTCATTTTTTCGATTTCTTCTTTGCTCAATCCAGACGAACTTTCGATTCTGATTTTTTGTTCTTTGCCAGTGCCTTTGTCTTTTGCACTTACATTTAAAATACCATTTGCATCAATATCAAAGGTGACTTCAATTTGAGGCACTCCACGTTGTGCTGGTGGTATTCCATCTAAGTTGAACATACCAATTGTTCTGTTATCTTTAGCCATTGGGCGCTCTCCTTGCAATACATGCAATTGAACACTCGGTTGGTTATCGCTAGCGGTACTAAATGTTTCACTCTTCTTAGTTGGAATGGTTGTGTTAGACTCGATTAATTTGGTTAACACTCCACCATAAGTTTCGATACCTAAACTCAAAGGTGTAACATCTAATAACAAGACGTCTTTTACCTCGCCTGTTAATACACCACCTTGAATAGCAGCACCAATTGCAACTACCTCATCTGGATTCACTCCTTTTGAAGGCGCCTTGCCAAAGAATTTTTCAACCGCAGCTTGCACCGCAGGTATACGTGTGCTACCACCTACTAATACAATTTCATTGATATCGCTAGTGCTTAAACCAGCATTTTTTAAGGCAGATTGACATGGAGCGATTGTTCTTTGAACCAAATCATCAACCAATTGCTCAAATTTAGCTCGGGTTAAACTTCTTACCAAGTGCTTAGGTATACCATCTACTGGCATAATATATGGCAAGTTAATTTCAGAGGTTGTAGTGCTTGATAATTCAATTTTAGCTTTTTCTGCAGCCTCTTTCAAACGTTGCAAAGCCATTGGATCTTTTGAAATATCTAAACCGCCATTCTCGTCTTTGAATTCTTGTACCAACCAGTCAATAATTTTTTGATCAAAATCATCTCCTCCTAAGTGGGTATCTCCATCTGTAGATTTTACTTCAAATACACCATCGCCTAACTCCAATACTGATACGTCATGTGTACCTCCACCGCAGTCGAATACAACAATCTTCATTTCAGCATTTTTCTTATCTAAGCCATACGCCAAAGCAGCGGCTGTTGGTTCGTTTATAATTCTTCTAACTGTTAATCCAGCTATTTCTCCTGCTTCTTTAGTGGCTTGTCTTTGTGCATCATTGAAGTATGCAGGCACCGTAATTACAGCCTCTTTTACTTCATGTCCCAAATAATCTTCTGCAGTTTTTTTCATTTTTTGCAAAATCATTGCACTAATTTCTTGTGGCGTATAAAGTCTGTCATCAATCTTAACACGAGGCGTATTATTTTCGCCTTTTACCACTTCATAAGGCACACGACCAGCTTCAACAGTTACCTGATCGAAAGTGTTACCCATGAATCTTTTGATAGAAAAGATAGTATTACGCGGGTTAGTGATAGCCTGACGCTTTGCAGGATCACCAATTTTGCGTTCCCCATCTTTCATAAATCCAACAACAGAAGGCGTTGTTCTTTTGCCCTCGCTGTTGGCGATTACCACTGGCTCATTACCTTCCATTACAGAAACGCAACTGTTGGTAGTACCTAAATCTATTCCTATTATTTTACTCATAATGTTATTCAATTATTTTCTCTATAAGTATCAAATTAAATGCCATGCCCCTTCTTGTGCCATAATAGAGCCAACTGACGAAAAGCAAGGTGTTTTATGACAGACTTTGCGCCAAAAAGGCATATTTAATCCAAAATGAACCCTAATTTTTTAAACTCAGGCTGCTTCGTTAATTGGTTGCGTGTGTAAGAACCCATTTGAATATTGTGATAGCGAGATATTCTTCTTGCAGCAAATAAACCGACACCATTTATAATATTGCTGTAGTCCGACTGCTTCTGAACAATCCCTATGGATGGTTCGGCTGATTGTACATAATTGTCAAATTCCAAATTGGCATTTGCTAACTCAAATTTACAAGGTAAAAATTTTCTAAAAATTGTGGTGTCTTCACGCAATTGATTCAACAAGGATTCATAAAAAAAATTACCATCAATACCCGAAGAAACACTTTCACGACCATTGTCGTTATAAACTCTATAATTGTTAACAAATCGCAATTTCATTGTTTTTACATTTTTTATTGAAGTGTCAAGTTTGTTAACCTCAAGGTAATTAAAATAAAAATAGGCATCAAATAATTTCGCGTTCGAGGGCGCTTGAAATGCAATTCGGATAACGCCATCGGTAAAATCAAATATTTTATTGGCATAATTAAGGGCTATAGGCGCCACTAATAGTGTAGAATCAGGAATATTTGTAATTGCATACACCTGTTTTTGCATTGAAGGCAAAGTTATTTCAAGTCGATAGTGATAAAATTCGAATGCGTTCAAAGGATTACTTGCATATATTTTTTCGCTTGTAGCATATAAATAATTCACAGAATTATTGAAAATTCCTGCCGCTTTGGGTAAATAATTTACTTTGTAAAGTGGTATCTTTCTACCTGTCTCAATTTCTATTAAAAAGGGTGCAAGTGAATCGAAATAAAGCGAATCTGTGACCTGCGCAACCAAGGCTGCACTTGAATTCGGATTGGTAAAAACCTTATTAATCTTAATATACTGAATATCCTCTGAGGGATTTAATAAGCCAAACACTGCGGCGCGCTCTTCATAAGGACCAATTAAATCAATAGCATTAGAACAGCTACTTAAAACAATAGCACTTAGACAACTAATGAATATAAAAAGTTTAACCTTCAAATCTAACGGCAATTGATGCTATTCATACAAAGATGCTAAATAATTAGCACATAAGATGGAAATAATTTACAAGATTATTAAAAAATCATTAGGCTGCGTTTCCTATTTCACAAAACCCAATGAACGGTATTCAATAGCGGTATAAAGGGCTGTTTTAGCCGAAGAACCTAATTGCAAACTATTGTAACTGGTAACTCTGCGCGAAGCAAATATACCGATGCCACTTTTTATATTGGTGTATTCAGTTTGTTTTTGAACAATACCGATTGAAGGCTCTGAAGATTGGATATAATTATCTAGTTCAATATTCCCCACAGTCAATTCCATTCTGCAGAGCAAAATTCTTCTAAAGACATTGGCATCGGCCGAAATATTGGCTAACAACAAATCATAAAAGGTTGAAGAAGCTATGGTGGTGTTCACTTGTTCTCCACCTTTATCATCAAGTGTTCGCACATTATTGACTAATCGCCAACGGATCGTTTTTTTAATTTTAATATTGGTATCCAATTTATTTACTTCCTCATAATTAAAAATAAAGTAGGCATCCGATATTTTTGAATTGGTTGGAGAAAGATAGATAATTTTAAAAGTTTTACCTGGCACAAAATCGATAGAGGGGGTAATTTGCGATCTTACGGTCAATGGCGAGGATACAATAATTGAATCTGGTAAATTAGTTATCGCAGTGATCACTCTTTTTGTGGAAGGCAAGGTTAATTCTAACCGATAATTCAGTATTTGCGAACTATTTAAAGGATTTCTGGCATATACCTTTTGTTTGGTAGCGTATAAATAATTGGGAGAATTTGCAAATACACCACTGTCCTTGAGCAGAACATTGGCACGGTATAATTTGAGTATTCGGCCAGTTTCAATTTCCACAAGTTGAGGTGCCAAGGTATCAAAATAAAGCGAATCGGAGATTTTAGCGATATCTGTAGCCGAGCCATTGGGATTCGTAAATACTTTATTAATCTTTATAAATTGGATGGATTGGGAGGGATCTAAAAGGCCATAAACCACGGCATTCTCTTGGTAATCGGCCAATACATCAATCTCATTAGAGCACCCATTAATGGTAAAAACAACAAATAGTAAGGTTAAATAATAACAACAAGTCTTCATTATATATAAATTTCGTTAATTTTGCTTTTTAATTCAAAATGCTTGCAAAGATGAAGAAATTATTTGTACTTTTTAACTGCCTTGTTGGAATAATGGCTTATGGTCAAGAAGTTCAAAAAGATTTTACAAAAATTTTACTTGATGAAAATTTCAATAATGGTGACAAAAATTGGAACAGTACCTTTAATGTTGACAACTTATTTATTGCTCAAAATGGCTTTTACGAACTGTTTAGAAGGTCTAAAAAATCGGGTTATTTTCTTTTACCTAATGATAAAATAGAATATGGCTCATTCGAATTAGAAACGGCTATTACCTTTGCTGATCATGATAATCGCAAACAAAGTGCTGGCATATTATTAATGGCCAAAGACAATAGCAGCGGATTACTGGTAGAAATAAATCAAAAAAAGGAATTTAGAATACTGCGGATATACAACGATCGACAAGTTCCAAAAATGGGCGGTGGCAACGGCTGGATCAAAGCATCCAACTTCCTTTCGAAAACACAAAACACAATTACTATTAGAACATACGACAAGGTATACGACTTATTAATCAATGGTCAATTTGTGGTTTCATTTACCGAAATCGAATTGAGCAAAGGCATGGTAGGCTTATACATTGGTGCCGACAGCAAAGCGAAATACGATTATCTGAGAATTAAAGGGGAGGAAAAAACAGATCTTACAACCATCGAAGTTTCTACTTCTAAAGAAGAAGAAAAATCTTTTACTCAAATTATTATCAATCTTAAAAATCAAATTAACAAAAGAGACAAAGAAATTGATGAGTTAAAAAGCAAATTGAAATTAGCTGGCAATGGCGCGGTTATCAATGCCAATCGCGACACAGGCATTATCAACGAACGCAATAAACTATCGGCAAGGGTTAATCAATTGGAATCGGATAACCAAGACTTGCAACTGCAATTGGTAGCGCTCGAAGAGGAGAAAAAGAAACTTGAGGATTTTAAAAGCGGTATCCAAAGCGGACAAGAAAACGGTGATATTATTATTAATCTAACCAACATGGTATCCAATCAAAAAACAAAAATTGAAGAATTGGAGCAACGCAATAAAAATTTGAACGACGAAAACAATGGTTTATTTATTGAAACCAAGGACTTAACCAAACAACTCGACAATCGCATCAATGCACTCACTTCCGAAAAAGCGAAGAATATAAGTATGCGTTATGAATTGGATAGTTTGAAAAAAATAATTCTCGGTTTAAACGACAGTATAAAAGTTAAAAATGCACTCATAAAAAAAGAGGATTCAAGTGTTCCCCCTGTTAAAGAATTATCCGACCAAGAACAATTGCAACAACTGATTGAAAAGGAAAGACAGGAGCGCATAAGGCGCAAGGAGGAAGAGGATCGCAAAAAGGAGGAAGAAGACAAAGCAAAGGGCAATAATTAATGCGTATTGTCAGTCAGCGTTTACTTAATATTTTAACTTTCTATAATAAACGGGTAGTGGCCATGGCCTTGTGGCCGTTTATTATTTTGAAAGATCAAGCTACTAAAAACAACCAAGTGGTAATTAACCACGAAAAAATTCACCACCGCCAACAGCTAGAGTTGCTTATTATCCCCTACTACCTTTGGTATTTTTTAGAATATTGGGCAGGCATGTTTAACAATGGCTTTAAACACCACCAAGCTTATATGGCCATTAGTTTTGAGCGCGAAGCCTTCGCCCATCAATTGGATTTAAATTATTTGCAAAAAAGAAAATGGCTGAGCAGTTGGGTGTTTTTTAAGGGTAGATTTAGGAAATAAAATCCTTACCTCACCTTCGCCTTTATCATCTCTATTATTTTAGCCGGCATGGTAAAAGGAATCAAATGTCCCTCACCTCGCAAAACAATGGTATCAACTGGTGCATTCACAAATTGTAGTTTTACATAGGCCTGATTTCCAAATGGCGCTAGGGCATCATCGGTGCCATGTATCTCTGTAACAGGACATTTTAACTTTATAAATTCAGGTTGCATTATGCGCAATTCTTCGGGCAATGGCTGCATTTCGCGGGTGCTATTTTTTAGGTCTTCTGCCAAAGTCCAACGCCACAACCCTAGCTTACTAAACTTTTGTAAACCTCTTTTAAAACCAATGCCTTCCTCTATCTCCGGACAAATGGTAGGTGCTATTAAAATTAATTGTGAAACAGCCTCTGGATACTGCAAAGTAAATTTTACGGCCACAGGACCGCCATAAGAATGGCTCACTATCACCATGGGTTTCGCATTTCTTTTTAAATGAAATACGCCCGCAACTGCATTTGCCTGGGCTTGCAAAGTTGCCTTGCCTAGCATGCTGGTACCACCATAGCCGGGCCTATTGATAGCAACTAAATAATGGTTTGCCAATAAACCTGTATCTGATAAATATTCTTTGAAAGCATCCCAACTGCCGGGCGAACCATGTATGAATAAAATCATAGGCAATGTATCATTTCCCGCGCATACAAATCGTAAACTTTGTTTACCATATTGTAAAAATGTATCTTTAAAAATTAGTCCTTTACTTTCAAAAAATAGTTTCGTCTCTGCCTTGTTCATGCCCGATGGCATGATGCGGCTGAGCAAAGGCAAAATAAAACTCAATGAAAAAAGAATGAAAAAAAAACGCCCAACTACTTTTCTCCAATTTATTTTCCTTTTCATAAGCATTCTGTATTAAGCTTATTTTAATAAATTAATGATAATGGTGGTGCCAAAACCCGATTCAGAATTCATGTAATACTCCGCTCCAACTTCGCGTGCCCTGGCTTGCATATTTTGCAAACCAAAATGCCCTTTGGCCAACCCCTCATTTTCATTAAACCCTATACCATTGTCTTCAATTTTAAAATCAAATACTGAAAATTCACTGTTGTAAAAAAAGACTTCAATTTTACTTGCTTTTGAATGCCTAACTGCATTGCTAAATGCCTCCTGACAAATTCTAAATAAATTGAGCGCTTGCAAAGGCTTTAGCACTTCACTTGATTTTAAATTCTCATAAAAATTACACTGTACGCTCGAATTAAAATCAAGCATTTTTAAACCGTATTGTTTAAATTTATCAGCAAAGGCTTCGGTCGTAATGGTTTCGTGATTCAGAGCCCACACTGTTTCTCTTAAAGTAAGTATAGCCTGTTTACTCATATCCGCAACGGATTGAAGGCGCTTATTCTCGGGCACAATATTTTGTATCACCTCTAAATTTGTAACGATATAAGAGAGTTGCGCGCCAACGTTATCATGCAAATCATGGGAAATAGAAATACGCTGATGCTGTTCTGCTTCATGTACCAAATTTCGAGCAATTAAATTTTGCATGATTTGTCTGCGTCTATAATACAAATAACCTGAAAGCGTTAATAACAACCCAAAACCAATGATACCATAGGTCATTTGCTTTCTTGATTTGATTTCATTTTGAGCATTGGCGATTTGCAATTCCTGAATTTTATTTTGCTGCTGTAATTGCTTATTCTCACTTTCCTTTTTTTCAACACCATATTGAGCTTCGGTATTGGCAATTAATTGAGATGTTTCAGTCCTGAAGAGTGAATCACGCATATACTTAACTTTAACAAAATATTGCGCAGCAATCTTATATTCCCCTAACCTTTGTTTGACAATAGCATAATGAAAATAAATATTAGATAAAACTTTAGGCGATTCAATCTCACTGCATATTAAGAAAGCCTCGTTAACATACTTTTGAGCCAATGCATCATTGCCAAAGTTCATGTACAATTCAGAGAGATACATTAAGGATTCACCTAAACCTGTTTTATTATCCGATAACTTATGATATTCGATTGCCTTAAGATAAGAGGCTATAGCTAAATCATTATTTTTAATGGTTCGATACTCATCAGCAATATTATGGTAACATTTACCTAAATTATAATTATCACGCCCTTTTTCATATATCTTAATGGCTTGTTGATTAATCGCAATAGAAGAATCTGGCCTATTCTCTCTTGCGTATATCATCGCGATATTGCAAAGTACACTGGCTTTCTCATATTCGCGTCCTGCCAAATCGTAGTTTTTAAGGGCCAAATCAAAATATAATTTAGACTTTGGGGTATTTCTCAAATCAGTATAAACCAATCCAATATTATTAAAACAATTACCCAAATAATGGTAGTGTTTAATAGCTTCTAAAGGTTTAATGGCGGCGTAAAAACTATTAAGAGCATTGCTATAATCACCCTTGTTCCAATAAGTAAGACCAATATTGGAAAGCGCGCTCCCCTGCCCTTTTAAATTTTTCAAAGCTTTGTTTAGGGTAAGCGCCTTTTGATAAAAGTACAAGGCGCTGTCAAAATTGCCAGAGACATCATACACCACTCCTACTCTGTTATAAGCCCCTGCCAATCCCTTTTGAAAATTTATAGCGGTTGCCAGTTGCACTGCTCCGAATGCTTGTTTTTTTGCAAGGCTAATATTGGAATATAAATTATCAAAACACGCGTCATTAAGAGCGTTTACTTTACTTGAGTCACTGTTCGAGGCCCACGCAGAGATGTTGAATTTAAATATTAGAAATAATATTATTAATAATTTGTTAATCATTTAATTATAAAAGACAACTGAAATTTCAGGCTGTAAAAATACATCAAATGTAGTATAGCAAATAAAAAAAATAGCTTTATGTTTGCATCAACCAAATAATTATAATTTAACATGAAAAAATTTAAACTAAGTTTAATGATGCTTACAGCAATCGTTGTACTTGCGTCATGCGGTGGTCAAATCAGACTTACCGAAACAGAATCTGTAGGAAAAGATGCTGTGGTGAATTCTGTTTGTGAAAACAGCGACATCAAAGTTACCTACGACATGTGGGCAGAAAATGGAATCACTTATTTTTCTATCTACAACAAAGCTGACAAACCAATGTACATCGATTGGAAACGTTCTGTATTTATTTATAACGATTGGAAGAATGACTATTGGGTTGAAAAAAGCACCTCTCAAGAGTACCTAGTGCCTTCTGGAACTGGTAAATCCATTACCTACTCTAGAAGAATGTCAACTGTTGTGGCTGAAAGATATACTTTCGTTCCTCCTCATACTTATGTTTCTGTACCAATGAGCTACACAATCATCAGTTCAGCTTTAACTTCTACTTCTGAAACTACTGGCGACAACAAAATGGCTATCACTATTACTGATAACCTTAAAACCAACCCAAATGCTCAGAAAGTTAAAATCCCTAGCACTACTGGTAAAGGTACCGTTAAAGCTTATGAGTTATCATATTCTAAAGAAACTTCTCCATACAGATTTAGAAATTTCTTAACCTATGCATTTGACGAAAAATTTGCAACTGAGAAATTTATTGAAAACGAATTCTATGTTAGCAAACACACCCAAATGAGCGTTAAAAACTTCTTAGGCAAAAAAACCAAAGCTAAAGTAAGTGTTAAATCATTCGGTAAAAAATCAAAAGGCAAAGTTACTATCTACGATTCTCCTTACAAAAAAGGAACTAGCTTCTACAAAACATTGGTTTTATAACCCATTAGAAAACATAAAAAAAACCCGGACAAGTTGTTCGGGTTTTTTTATGCCCTCACTTTGTTAAACCCATTCGATTCCCCCATCATTAGAGGCAATAGGAAGTGCAAAGTTGACCTGCTTAACATAAACAATTGAAATTTATATATAAAAACAGGCTCAATAGCGTCCTAAACGTTTTTCAGAAAAAATTAAAATTCAGAATATGAGTATA
>JAQSCZ010000098.1:0-386 GCA_029945665.1 bacterium
TTTGAGTTCTTTTCCGTATTTTTTTATTTATTCAGACTTTCGGATAGTTATGAATCCATATATAAGAACTGGTAATTTGTACCCAAAAATAAATCCTTAAACTGAAAAATCTTATAATTTTGAAAATAACTGTTTGTCCAGCAACAAAAATTGCAATTTTTGTTTTTGGAGGGTTTATGAAGGTAGGATAGACTTTGAAAATAGGACTTAAATGGAAAATTTGTGAATAGAAGTAATTGTTGGTAATGGGCCGGGGAATGACAATATTTCTACAGTATGAATGTTTATATTGCATGTAAACAACAAAATTGTTGCTCGGTGCAACAAAATCGTTGCTATTGCAAACATTTGTTTGTATTGCAACAATTGTTGGTCATATACTGGAG
>JAQSCZ010000098.1:486-10754 GCA_029945665.1 bacterium
AAATGTTTTTATTGCATGCAAGCAACAAAATTGTTGCTATTGCAAACATTTGTTTGTATTGCAACAATTGTTGGTCATATACTGGAGAATGTGGGTATTCCTACGGTACAAATGTTTTTATTGCATGCAAGCAACAAAATTGTTGCTATTGCAAACATTTGTTTATGTTGCAACAATTGTTGGTGGTGATAAGCAGGAGAATGACGGTATTCCTACAGTATTAATGTTTTTATTGCATGCAAGCAACAAAATTGTTGCTATTGCAAACATTTGTTATGTTGCAACAATTGTTGGTGATACGCCGGAGAATGAGGGTATTCCTCAGAAGAAATTTCATCATTGATCGTAAGCAATAATTTATTGGAAAACAAATGTTTTTATTGCAAATACAACGAAAACATTTATTTTGAAGTGTAGAATCAACGAAAAGCAAATGTTTTTATTGGAAAATTACAGTTGCACTGAATCTACCCAATGTCCGTGATTGTCAAATAAATATTCATCCATTGGGATTCCAGTTTCGTGCATGGCTTCACCTAAATCATTTCTGATTAGCAAATAGTCGGCTAAATCGAAGCCATTACTAATATCTTCTACTAGTGCAATTTTTTCCAGCATAGAACTGGCTGTTATATTTAACCCTAAGCTATTTCTTAGTTCTACGGCAATTCTATTCCATTTGCTGTATTTATTTAAATCTGGAAATAGAATGATTTTACGGTTCTTTAAACTAATAAATTTATTTTTATTTAACCCATGTTCACCTCCGGATGCCAACCAAATGTATTGCGGCATGAATAAGTAACAAATAATGGCTGTTTTTACACTTTCCACGATTGCTATGGGCATTGTGGTCTCATACTTTAGGATATGTTCCCCAAAAAAACATTGGTTTAAATGAAAATTTGAAATTAATCCTTTGTCTTTTAAAATATGATGAACCCAATTTTCATATTTGGGTGTTCTTTTACCTGAAGCAGCATCGTAAAGCATGATTTTTCCGGTTCGGATTTTCTGGTTAATATCCACTTGCCAGAATACATTTCCTCCGTTCCAGCGATTTGAATTACCCACTTTATACCTTCTGCAAACATTATCGGCAGCATAGTTGCCGAAACAATCAGTCAGAAACTGATGAAAGCAATTTTTTACTATATGTATTTTGCCTATCGATAGTTCCAAGTGTCTTTGCTCAACAAAGCTTATTGATGGTGTGATTATTATTTTAGAATTGCTGACTATAGGGTAATTTCCTCTAAAGCCGAATTCCTGCCCCTTGTTGTCTTCGAAGTATTGTTTAGGGGGGTAGTGGTAACCGCAATTGTCTGAACGGTCGCAAATGCCGACCTCGTCATTTAGTTCATCAAGCGTTTCATCATGGATATAGCGGGTGAATTTTTTTTTATGGCAACAGTTAGGGCATTCGTATTTTTTTTTATTTGGTCGCTTGTCTAAAGTAAACATAGTATTTTTTACATTTGAGGTTTTTCTGCTACTACACCACTACGATGATGTACTATTGATGAAAATAGTTGACTGTTAGTGAGTTGATAAATTTGTTGCTGTTGTGTTTTATGTTTTATACAATAATTGAGATTACTATCTTACTACATTTTGACATTACTACAATCAATCAACTGTTTTTTAGATAAATGGATGGTAATAGTAGTAATTGTAGTAAATGGATATGGATAATAATTACTACCTACGAATAGTGCTGATAGTAACGTTTTTGAATTGCAATTGAATTAATAAGTAATGTAGTAATTGAATTAACCGTTAATAAATTCAGGCTCAATTTCATTTTGCATCTCGTGATACCAATATCCATAAACAGGGTGTGGCTTACTTGCATATCTTTCAACAACGCTTGTAAATTCTAAAGCCTGTAATGCCTTCCCGAAATTTCGACTTTGTTTAAAGTAAAATCCTTTTTCATTGATTAGTTTCATTAATTCGGTGGCTGTCTTGAATTCAGGTTTTTGATTTAATGTTTTATTGACAATGTCTTTTTCACCTGGTATAAGATAGGATTGAATAGCCTCCATCTCAGGATTGGATACCATGAAGGCATGATTTCTTTGGTCATTTTCCACTAATTCTTCTTTTGACATTTGAAAAGACTCTCCTTTTTTATAACAATCAAGTATCTGGCTCCAAAGTTGATCAATGTCAATGGAGCTGTACTTCCAGTCAATTTTTGATATACGGAAACATACCCATCTGACATTTCCAGTTAGATCAGTTAAAAACTGAACATCATTGGTGCTGCCAAAGAAGTTGGCCAGTCTTGGTATCTCACTGTCAATTTTATCATATGGCCTTCGAAGTTTGATGACATTTCGACTTAAGGTAGCTTTTAGACTATTGGTATCATCTTTATTTAGGTTGGCCAATTCATCCATATTTATCATCCAGTTGGAACATAGGGCTATATTTGCATCCTTGTCTTTCCATTCCAAAACAGCGTCCGTACTGTAGGATTTAAGTTTTTCCGGTACCAGATAGCGTATAAATGATGTTTTACCCATACTTTGACCCTTCCCAACTATAACAAAGCACTGTTTATTAAAAAAGCCGGGGACAAATGCTGAAGCAATACATCGCAACAAATGTTTTTTCAATTGGATTTGGAAAGTGTTTTGATATTCCTTCGGCATTACTTCAATACAGGCACACAATTCAGAGATGCGGTCTTTGCCGTCCCATGCATACAAATTGTTGAAGTATTCTCTTACAGGATGGTAAGACTTGATATAATTTGAAGAAAGCAATGCACTTACATTGTTCTTAACGCCTTTAAATCCCTGTCTCAACAAATTAACGGTTAGATTTGCCTCAAATTTTTCATCTTTTTTAAATTCATCATTTGCAGTGGTTGACTTTACTTCAAGCACATTTCTCACTTCGTCGAACCTTAATTCATAATTCGAACTGATGAATCTTTCTATTTTTGTAATTAAGGGTTCATTTTCATTTTGCCTTTCACCAAAATTTTTGTTGGTAAAATTTTTGTTTTCCGCAGTTGCCTCATCCCCATTCAAGTTGTTTGTATCCATTGGATTGCTTGCAATTTCAGCTACATGCTTTAAAATGGCACTCTGTGCAATTTTTGTTTTTGGTAAATCTTGTTTTTTAATTTTCACAAGTAAATTACCTCCTATTTATGCCAATCCTTTTATTTAAAGCTTTCATTACCTCTGTTTTTTTGAAATAAACCTTCCTACCCATACGCAGGTAAGGCACTTTCTCAGTTTTCATCCATTTTTGTAATGTTACTTTTGAAATCCTGAGCAAAGCAACTGTTTCTGTTGGATTAAGTAATTGTTCATCGACTGAAACGTTTTCATCGATGGGTTTAATTTGATTGTTAACCTCGTTTAAGGTTTCTCTGATTAATCCTTTTAGCTCATCACTACTAAAGGAGGTGAAAATTTGTTTGGTCATTGTACTATCTTTTTATTTAATGGTACAAAGGTGATGTTTTGAAAAATTCTGTAAAACGTAAGAAACACTTCTTACCCATAAGAAATGCTATTTTAACTTGCCAAGCATCTTTTCAAGCAGTGCGATTAGTCCTTTCTTGTTTTCATCAAATTGAGTTTCGTCTTCCAGTTTGCTGAAAAAACCGACACTTTGTAAATTTGACATTCCTGTGAGCATTGTAATTGTTTGTGATAAGAGGACATTGGATGTGTTCGAATCAAAAAATTTCTCTTGCCTTAACTCGTTTAATAACCAAACAGTTTGAAACTGATTGAAAGAGGTTTGCTTTTCCTTTTTGTTCTTTTTATTAGTTTCAGGCAAATTTGTTTCCAAGTCGGTTTTTAATTCGCCCAATATTTCATCAATAAAGGACTTTGAATCAATCGCAAATCCCAAATTGTTTTTCGATAGGGTAACATCATCATTTAAGAACTGGTATTGGTGGTTCTCGCGAATTAAGGTTCTATGAATATAGTCCTCTCGCTCCCTGTCTGTGTAATATGGTTTTAATTGTGGGTAAAGATGATCGGTTACATCAGCAATAATTTTGTCTTCATTTTTCGCCTTCATCAACTCTAATTTCATTAATAATCTGTTATAATTACCAGAGTATTTTAAAATTGATATATCTATGCCGTTTCTGTACCGTTCTAATTCTTTAATTCGTTCGGCTATTGTGAATTTGTGGTCTGAGGCGTACCGAACGATAGCTTTTTTATTGTCAATAAAAAGATTAGTAGGCTCTATAGGTTCATTACTGAATGTTTCAGACAGACCTCCGAAATAATCTATTGTTGTATGAATATATCCTTCTTTATCAGTGTGATGTTCAATTTTTTCAATACCATCAGAACCTACTTTCATACGTTGAATTTATTTATTGCGTCTGCCAATGATTTTTCATTGTGTTTTGTGTATCGTTTCATTGTGTCAAGCTTTTTATGTCCTACAAGCTGCATTACAATAGTGGAAGGAATACCCAGCTCCAGTGCATTTGTAACAAATGAGCGTCTTGCCGTGTGTGTGGTTAATAAGGAATATTTCATGTGCTGGGATTCAAATCTCTTAACGCCTTTAAACCTGATAATATTTATTGCTTCATTCCAACCGAGTATAACCTTATTTTCAATATCCTTTTTGCTAAGTAAAAAACCTATTTCTTTTAAGGAAAGATTCATTTTTTGATTGGTTATTTTAGGTAAAATAACCTGAGCGTTTTCTTGGTTATAGTATTTAGTTAGTATACTTTTTGCAGCATTATTAAGCGGTAATTTCAAGTTTTCTTTAGTTTTTATTACTGGCACAACTATATGGTCGCTTTCAATATTGTTGTGTTTTAAGTTCTGAACATCACTAAATCTTAATCCAGTGTTTGCTTCAAAGAGGAACAAATCTCTAACTCTGTCCAATCTGGGGGATAATTCCACATTAATTAATTGGGTTAATTCAGAAGTTGACAATGCAAATATTTCGGGTTCATCTTTGAAAACCTTGAAATATTTTTTATTGTATTCCAGATTTGTATTCTTTCCATTTTCTGTCATTTCATTAAGGAAAGTTACAATGTTTTTTATATGCCTTCCAACATTCGAATTATAATTGTCTTTTTCGTAAAACAGGAAATTGGTGAATCTTTCATAAAAGTCCTTACCTATGGTTTTAAAAGTAATATTGAACTTATGTTTTTCTGAAAACTCAGTAAAGTGATTTAGTGTGGTGGTGTAACTTCTGATCGTACCGGCTGTTTTTGTGTTTTTGGCACTTTTAATCCAATCTTTGTAGTATTCAGTAAAATCCTTTGAAGATGTTCCAGATAGCACCTCTTCTAAGTTTTTTAGTTTATCTTCTAAATATAGTTTTGTGAAGTTTTCTTCATTTAGAACTGCCTTGTGATAAATATCCTCGATTTTTCTCTTTTTCTTTTTTAATTGGTCATTAAATTCAAATGCACCTTCATGGGAGGATTTAATGATTTGCTTTTCATTGTTCCAATTCTTAGGTAGGACACTGATACCTGATGATATTTTAATCCTCTTATTGTCAAAATAGATAACATGAAAGATTATAGATTTGTTGGTAGCGTTTTTATCACGGAGATAATTTTTTATTTCGATTGTTTTCAAAAATAGGGGATGTTAGAGGGGATGGAATCTAGTTTTTTGTAATTGTTTTAATCTTTTTGAATACTATTAATGAAGACCACAGTTATTGCAATATCAGTGCCAGTATCAAGCTTTGAGCAAAGATAGAGAAACATGGTGAATGTTAACTCGTTATCCTGTTGGGATCACAACAATTTATTAAAGACCTCAGCTTCTGCTGAGGTCTTTTTTTATGCCATAGCACAAAAATTAAATGCTTGCATTTAATTTTTTGATGGGGCATAAAAAAATTCATTATGCAATAATGGAATTTAATAAAGGGTTGTAGACGCCCACTTTGTGGATCACGTAGGTAATCATGCATTTAATTTTTTGATGAGGCATAAAAAAATCCATTATGCAATAATGGAATTTAATAAAGGGTTGTAGACGCCCTCTTTGTGGATCACGTAAGTAATCCTGCATTTAATTTTTTGATGGGGCATAAAAAAATTCATTATGCAATAATGGATTTTAATAAAGAGTTGTAGACGCCCTCTTTGTGGATCAAGTAAGTAATCCTGCATTTAATTTTTTGATGGGGCATAAAAAAATCCATTATGCAATAATGGAATTTAATAAAGGGTTGTAGACGCCCTCTTTGTGGATCAAGTATGTAATGTTGTATGTATTTTTTTAGCATATTTATTTTAAGGTCTGATTATCCGACTTAATTCTTCAGGCTAACAAATCATCTTTAAATCGGGCTAACCGAATAGTAAGGCAAACCGAATTCATTCGAAATTCGACAATGCCATTTTATACCTTAAGGCCCGAGAGTAACTCGCATAGGCGATTAATGTCTTCAGCAGATTGATCCAAATGAAAAACAAAACGCATTAATTGTTTGCCCATAGAAATAGCTTTGATTCCATGCTTATCTAAGTTTTGAATTATTATACCCATATCCAAATCGGCCCTGGTTTTTAAAATCAGAATATTGGTTTCTACTGGTTGAATAGAATCAACCCAACTTAGATCGCGCAAAACTTGCTCAACCTGACTGGCCCTCTGATGGTCTTCGGCCAATCTATTAACATTATTTTGCAAAGCATATAAACCGGCAGCGGCCAAAATACCGGCTTGTCGCATACCACCTCCCATTACTTTTCGAATGCGACGGGCTTTATAAATATGTGCTTGAGTACCTAAAAGCAATGACCCAACAGGAGCCCCTAAACCTTTACTTAAACAAATGGAAATGGTATCGAATAATTCTCCATATTCTTTTGCTGATTCCCCTTTGGCAACAAGCGCATTAAAAAGACGCGCGCCATCTAAATGGAAAGCCAGATGTTTTTCAGTACATACTTTTTTAATAGCCTTTAGTTCATTGATATCCCAACATGCTCCACCCCCTTTATTAACCGTATTCTCTATGCATACCAAACTAGAATGAGGATAATGTACATTGTCATCATTGATATTCTGCAATACCTGTTCGGCAGTAAACAAACCGCGTTTGCTTTGAATTAAACGAACAGATGCACCGCTGTTATAGGCGATACCTCCACCCTCATATAAATACACATGCGATAGCGCATCACATATAACCTCATCGCCAGGCTGGGTATGAATTTTAATACCAATCTGATTGGTTTGGGTGCCACTGCTGCAAAAAAGGGCCGCTTCCATTCCAAATAAATTGGCTGCAAAAGTTTGCAATTCATTAATACTTGGATCTTCACCAAACACATCATCCCCGAGTGGGGCATGCATCATTTTATCGCGCATCTCCGCACTCGGCTGGGTAACTGTATCACTGCGCAAATCAATTATTTTTTTTGACATTTTTAAAAATTCAAATTTACTAAAATTAGCGTGAAATAAATTTTGAATTATTGCAATAGCTATGTGCTAATTCTTGTTACAAACAATTTCTTAAACAAACCTCAACTTTCTGTAATTTTGCAAGGTTCAACACCTTTAAATTATACAATTTATGAAATCCTTATTGATACTTTCCCTCTTTGCTTTGTTTGGTTGTATGTCGCTACCAACGGTTAGTAGCGTCAAAGAACAACCTTCAGGTAAATATGAATACAGCTACTACAACAATCAAAATCAAATTTTATATAAGGTAACCAATGATGACAGCAATCTCCATGTCATTCTCAACACCTCATCTTCTGCTTCTATTCTTAAAATTTTAAAAACAGGCTTAACTATTTATTTTGATGTTACTGGCAATAAAAAACAAACTGTTTTTATCCATTATCCTTTTAAACTAAATAACATTTTACAAAAAGAAAACGACAAAAAAGAAATCAATACCGAACCGACGGCCAGAAGTCTCAAATATTTCGTTTCTCAAATTCCTTCCGAGTTGGTTTACAGTGCCTATGGTAAAAACGAAACCATTCAATTAAGTGATACTAAATCTGATATTAAGGATTCAATAACAGTGTTAAAAGACAATGAAATTGTTTATGAATTAACCATTCCATTGAATCGAATTTCTATGAACGGGAAATATCCACTTACCAATTTATCTATTGGAATTGAATCAGGTAAATTCGAACTTCCTAACAGTAATAATAACCAAACACCTAGCACAAGAACTGGCGTTTCAAGTGGAAACAATGCTGGCAATATGGTTAACAACGGACCCACTGGTGGAGGAATGGTAAATCAAGCAGCCAATGATGTACCCAATTCTGCGAATACCGATTATTCTAACGAACAAGCAAATATGGCCCTACCAATAGAGTTTTGGTTTAAGGTGTTATTAAGTAAGTAGGTGCATCTTCAGAAATCCTCATAACAAAAAAACATACCGCTTGGTATGTTTTTTTTTTAAAATTATTAAAATTAAGTTTTATCTCAAATCCGCGTTAATATTTTTTAACACTTCCGGCCCTGGGCAAAGTTCATTTTGCGTTAAACTATTCAAAGGACGATCAGAGGTTTGAATCATCTCATGCAAATCGCCTGAATCTGCATCCATAAATAACAAACCAGTTAAAATTTCTTCTTTCTGTCTGGCATTATGCACTGCATTCATGGCTGACAAGCGGTTCAAGGGATCCCACGTTTGGTCTAATTTATGCAATTTCAAATAAGTACCATCATGTAATTTCACCAGCTTGCTATCTCCTTCCGTATATTCTGTTTTGATCTCACTCATCATCGGAACAAAATCAATGGTGCCAGACGCCTCCACATGCTCGCGCACGAAGTCATATGACTTAGTTGACCCCATGTTATTATTGAATGTTACGCAAGGTGAAATAACATTGATAAATGCAAACCCAGGATGGTTCATGGCTGCTTTGATTAAAGGAACTAATTGTGTTTTATCGCCCGAAAAACTTTGAGCAACAAAAGTGGCCCCTAATTCTATGGCTAAACTCGCCAAATCTATGGATTCAAATAAATTAATATTGCCCGATTTATTTTTAGAACCCCGATCGGCTGTGGCTGAATCTTGTCCTTTGGTTAATCCATAACAACCGTTATTCATTACGATGTAAACCATGTTTAGATTTCTGCGAATCACATGTACAAATTGCCCCATGCCGATAGAAGCCGAATCCCCATCGCCTGATACTCCTAAATAAATTAAATCGCGATTGGCCATGTTCGCACCTGTGGCAACCGATGGCATGCGACCATGTACACTATTAAATCCATGTGAATTACTCAAAAAATAGGCAGGTGTTTTGGAAGAACAGCCTATGCCCGAAAGCTTGGCTAACCGATGTGGTTCTATATTCATCTCAAAAGCTGCCTGTACAATACCAGCGCTAATTGAATCGTGACCGCAACCAGCACACAATGTAGACAAAGCGCCTTCATAATAATTGATGGTATAGCCTAATTTATTCTTAGGCAATTCAGGATGTCGAAATTTTGGACGTATGTAAGTCATGGCCTATTTTAATTTCTTGTAAGGGTTAAATGTGAGGTGATTTGGCGGGTAATTTGATCGGCCGTAATTGGCATACCATCGTAATTTAAAATTGAAATAAGGCGATCGGCATTAATCCCTAATTCTATCATGATTAAACTGCGCATCTGCCCATCCCGATTTTGCTCAATGACAAAAACCTGTTCATGTGATTTTATAAAATCTTCGACAGAGCTATTAAATGGAAATGATTTAATTCTGATTGCATCAGTTTGTATGTTCTGACTTTTTAAATTATCCATAGCCTCTTCAGCAGAAAACTGACTGGTTCCAAAGAACAACAATCCAATTTTTGATTGATTACTTTTCTGATATAAGTCTGGCGCGTTCACATATTCTTTAGCCGTATTCCATTTCTTAATTAGGCGGTCCATGTTACGCTTGTAAGCCTCACTACTTTCGGTGTATACGGCGTACTCATCGCGCGAAGTTCCGCGTGTAAAAAACGAACCTTTTGAAGGGTGCGTACCTGGATAAGTTCTATAAGCAATACCATCTCCATCGACATCTAAATACCGACCAAATTTCTCAATTTTATCGAGTGCCTCGGCGTCTAATACTTTTCCTCTTTTGTATTCTTTTTTAACATCCCATACAAAAGGCTGCGATACATGATCGTTCATTCCCAAATCTAAATCTGTCATCAACATTACAGGGGTTTGTAGTTGTTCTGCCAAATCAAAGGCATCACTTGTCATTTCGAAACATTCTTTAGGTGTTGAAGGAAAAAG
>JAQSCZ010000099.1 GCA_029945665.1 bacterium
AATTTACAATATTACGTATACTTGTGCAAGCTTTCTGACAGTCATATTAAATATTCTGTATGAATATATTGAGTCACTTGGTGTTAATTGCCGATTTAATTGAACACATTACATTGCCTTACTTGGTTAAAATATTGTTCAAAAAGGATTCTATTTTGGTATTGGTTTGAAATAATAAACACGTAAATTTGTTCTAAACCTTATTTATAAATAAAATGAAAAAAATAGTACTCTCTTTATTAGTAGCATCTGCATCAATGATGACCAGCATGGCTCAATTACTTCCGAATGGTGATTTCGAAACTCCAATAGCTAATAGCCAATTGCCGAAATGGATGATTCTAGGTGGAACACTTTCCCAAACCACTTCTGTTACAGTAAACAATCAACCGTATGTTTCTGCTAGTGGTCCTCGATTTATAGTATTGCAAAATACCACAACAGTTGGCGTTCTTCAGTCAATTAAATTTCCATTGTCAACCAGACCATCTACCTTAAGATTTTTAGCTACTTACCTTCCAGTAACACCTTCTACTGAAAGATTTGGTTTTGGTGTTTTAATGACTAAAAAAAATGGCGCTAACATTGATACAGTTTTAAATACATTGTTCGCTTCAACAGCAGGTGCAAAATATCCTTGGGTTAATTTTCAAGCAGACTTAACTACTTTTTATTTAAATGCATCTACACCTGATAGTGCAGTTGTAAGTTTTATTACCAGTATTGTAACACCAACAACTAACTCTTCTTTATTATTAGATGATATTAAATTTAGTTCTTTTGGTGCTGATGTTAAAAATTTACAAAGTTATTTCTCTTCAGATTTACAAGTAACGCCTAATCCAGCAACTTCTAGTTCTGATATCAATATTTCTTACCAACTAAACTCAACTTCTGATGTGATGGTTGACTTGTATGATATGCAAGGAAGATTAGTAAGATCAATTGCTAAAGAAACCGTTACGTATGGTACTTATAACAAAACAATGAGTGTTGATGGTTTACCAGCAGGCATGTATGTTTGTAAAGTTACTGCTAACGATCAAGTACAAACAACTAAAATTGTTATTACTCAATAATTAATTTAACGAAAATATAATAAAAAGCCACCTCAAAAAAAGAGGTGGCTTTTTTGTTTCTATCCATACATTCGCGTAATTTGCAACCTTAATCACCATGAAACCATGAGTGCACAATCGCAACCTAAAATGGACAAAAGAGAATTACTCAATAATAAAAGACAAGATGCCTTGTTAGGCGGAGGAGAAGACCGCATAAAATCACAACATGCCAAAGGGAAACTAACAGCCAGAGAGCGCATTCATTTTTTAATGGATGAAGGTACTTTTAATGAAATCGGAGCATTTGTTACCCATAGAAGCAAAGATTTTGGGATGGAAAATCAACAATTTCTTGGTGATGGGGTCGTAACAGGGTATGGTAAAATTAATGGTCGATTGACTTATGTTTTCTCTCAAGACTTTACTGTATTCGGTGGTTCATTGAGCGAAACCCACGCTGAAAAAATTTGTAAGATAATGGACTTGGCCCTGCAAAACGGCGCGCCAATCATAGGCTTGAATGATAGTGGTGGGGCTAGAATACAAGAAGGTGTTGTATCGCTTGGTGGTTATGCCGATATTTTTTATCGCAATACAATTGCTAGTGGTGTAATTCCTCAGTTGTCTGCAATTATGGGCCCGTGTGCCGGTGGTGCTGTTTATTCGCCAGCCATTACCGATTTTATTGGAATGGTAGAAAATACGAGTTATATGTTTGTAACTGGTCCGAACGTTGTTAAAACAGTTACTAACGAAGAGGTAAGTAGTGAACAATTGGGAGGAGCCTCAGTACATTCAGCTAAATCTGGTGTTGCACATTTTTCATTTGCCAATGAGGTTGAATGTTTAAATGGATATAAAAAATTGCTGAGCTATATGCCGCAAAATTGTGAGGAAAAAGCACCATCTTTAGCTTATTCTAAATCGAATGAAATACGCGATGGACTGAAAAATATTATTCCAGATAACTCCAATCAACCATACGATATGCGCGAAGTGATTGAAGGGGTGGTAGATGAAGAAAGCTTCTTCGAAGTGCACAAAAATTTCGCAGAGAATATTGTAGTAGGCTTTGCTCGCTTAGCTGGAAAAAGTATAGGTATAGTTGCCAATAACCCTGCTTTCTTAGCCGGTGTGCTCGATGTACATTCATCTACAAAGGCTGCTCGATTTGTTCGTTTTTGCGATGCCTTTAATATCCCTTTATTGGTATTCGAAGATGTGCCTGGTTTCTTGCCCGGTACCGACCAAGAGTGGAATGCCATTATAACCAACGGAGCTAAATTGTTATACGCCTTTAGTGAAGCAACGGTGCCGCGTATTACAGTAATTACACGCAAAGCCTATGGTGGAGCATATGATGTAATGAATAGTAAACACATTGGAGCTGATATGAATTTTGCATGGCCAAATGCCGAAATTGCTGTAATGGGAGCAAAGGGGGCGGCGGAAATTATTTTCAAAAAAGAAATAAGCAGTGCCGGTAATCCTGAAGAGGCATGGAAAGAAAAGGAATCAGAATATGCCGAAATTTTTGCCAATCCTTACAGAGCAGCTGAGCGAGGTTTTATCGATGAAGTTATTTATCCTGAAGAAACCAGAGCTAAATTAATTACAGCTTTTGGCATGCTCGAAAATAAAGTAAAAAATTTACCGCGTAAAAAACATGGTAATATTCCTTTATAATTGATTATTTAATTCAAATTATTATTAAAAATCATTCATTTCAAAAACTCGATAGTATAAACAATTCAAGTTGGTTTAATGCAATTGCCTTCTTTGTTTTGTTAATGCTTGCCTTTTGGGTGTTGATGCCTTTAATGGATATGCCGGCAGTTTGGGATTCTGGTTGCTTCATGTACATCGGTCAAAATTGGTTAAATGGCCTTGTTCCTTATTCAGATATGTGGGATCATAAAGGACCCATGCTTTATATTTTAAATTTGCTGGGACTATTGATAGATGGGAGAAATGGTGTGGTTTATTTGCAATTTTTTTTAAGTGCAATGGCTTTTTATTTGAGTTTTATCGTGTTCCGTATTTATGTACAAGCTCTGATTGCATTGGCCTATTCTGCAATTGGTTTTTTTTACTTGTTGTTTTTGCATCAAACAGGTAATCAAACTGAACAGTGGGCTTTGTTTTTTCAAGCTTTTTCACTCTTTGTTTTTGTTAATATTTATAGTAAACCCGAGGCTAAAAGTTATGCATCGTGGCTATTGATGGGGGTGTTAATGGCATGTGTGTTATTAATAAGACCAAATCAAATTGCTATTTGGGTGGTCATAGTTATTTTCGAATTAGTAATAACTTGGTTTAATAAAAAGCCATTTTCGCAATTGTTTTTAAGAGGACTATTTATGCTCTTCGGCTTGATTATTCCTATTTTTGTAGTGGTAATTTATTTTGCAAAAAACAACGCGCTCAATCAAATGATTGAATGTTTTTTTAAATTTAACTTTATATATGCTGGGGGGAATCATACATCGATTCTGGATAATATTAAATTTTCGTTGGTTACACTTCCTTTTCTATGGGTTATGATAGTATGCATCGTTTTTAATTATGGACTCTTTATTTATAAAAGAAATGAAATTAAAAAAGTCGATTGGGCACTGCTTCTTTTTACCTCAACTTGGTTAGCTTTAGAAGTTTTCCTGTCAAGTCTTGCTGGGGCTTATTTTCTTCATTATTACATCCAATGGATTTTGCCAATTATGGCTAGTATGATTGTTTTTATGCGATCGTTAAAATATTTAAATCTCTCTCCTTCCAAATATTTTTATACTATTTATATCTTCACCGGAATGTTATTTTTATTTATTGGGGCTAAAACAGTCATCCGACACAGATGGCAAATGTATGGTAGATACTTATGCCTTCATAATGAGAGGAGTTTTTATAAGACAGCAGAATTTATTAATCAGAATACAACATCTAAAGATTACCTACTTGAATGGGGAATTGTTGATGGTCTTAATTTTGAAACTAGGTTAAAATCACCTTCGAAGTATTTTTATCAATACCCATTGGATACCAAAGGGTATACCAATGATAGTATTGTTCATACTTTCATAAATGATGTAAAATCAAAAGAACCGAAATTTATAATTGACGCTTCAAAATTTGAGCGATTACCATACCTCAATCAACATGCGAGAGATTCATTTTATGAGGCAAAACCTTATTATAAGGGCCTGCTTCCAAAAAGTATCGATTCATTTTATGCTTATGTTGATAGCAATTACATAAAAACAAAAACGATAGGTATCTATATAATTTATCAAAGAAAAGTTAAACCATGAAAAAATTAATTTCAATTATTGTGCCTTGTTACAATGAACAGGAAGTATTTGCCGAAACATATAAAAGGTTAACGGATACTTTTCAAGCACTAGATAGCAGTAAATACGATTATGAAATCATATTTGTGAACGATGGTAGCAAGGATACTACACTTCATTTAATCAATGAAAAAGTTAAGTCAGATGCTCATATTCGAGGTATCAATTTTTCGAGAAATTTTGGTCATCAAATTGCCATTACAGCTGGTTTAGATAATTGTAAAGGCGATGCCGCAGTTGTTATAGACGCCGATTTGCAGGATCCTCCACATATCATTTTAGAGATGATAAAAAAATGGGAGGAAGGCTATGATGTAATATTTGGTAAACGTGTTGAACGGGCTGGTGAAAGTGCTTTCAAATTATTAACAGCAAAATTGTTCTATCGTTTTATTAACCGTTTAAGTGATGTTGATATCCCGCTGGATACTGGCGACTTTAGGTTAATGGATCGCAATGCCCTCGATCAGTTTTTAAGCATGCGTGAATCGTATCGCTTTGTGCGTGGAATGGTCGCATGGATTGGTTTTAATCAAACATTCGTTGAGTATGATAGGGAAAGCAGATTTGCAGGAACTACCAAGTATCCTTTAAAGAAAATGTTGAGATTGGCTAGCGATGCGATTTTATCATTCTCTAATACACCGTTAAAAGTGGCAACATTTGTTGGTTTTATTACCTCATTTGGTGCTTTTGTAGGGATTGTATATGCTTTAATTATGCGTATTTTTATAAAGGACTATGTCGAAGGTTGGACCTTACTAATGATTTCAATTCTATTGATAGGTGGTATTATACTATTAGTATTGGGTATTATAGGTGAATATGTGGGTAGGATTTATGGCGAGATAAAACGCAGACCTTTGTATATTATCAAAGAAAAAACAGGATTTAAAATAAATAATAACGAATGAAACAAACTATAAATATTGTTGGTGGTGGATTTACGGGTCTTACCATGGGGTACTACCTTGCTAAAGCAGGATGGGCAGTAAACATTTTTGAAAAAGATGCCGAAGTAGGTGGCCTTGCAGGTTCATTTAAAGTGGAAGGTGAGAATCTAGAAAAGTTCTATCACCATTGGTTTACCAATGATTTGCACATCATGGATTTGATCAAAGAATTGCAATGCGAAGACCATATTATTATACGTCCTACGCGCACTGGGATGTACTACTCAAATAATTTTTTCAAATTGAGCTCACCCTTAGATTTATTGAAATTCAAACCACTCAATTTAATTAACCGCGTGCGTTTAGGCTTTGTGGTACTCGCAGTACGAACGGTGAAAGATTGGATGAAATTAGAAAGTATAACAGCCAAAGATTGGTTAACTAAAATATGTGGTAAGCAAGGGTATACGGTTGTTTGGGAGCCTTTGTTAAAGGGTAAGTTTGGACGTTATGCCGAAAGCGTATCTGCAGTTTGGTTTTGGAATAAACTTAAATTAAGAGGCGGTAGCAGAGGAGAAAAAGGCAAAGAAAATTTAGCCTATTACCGAGGAGGTTTTGCTTCATTAGCAGAATCAATGATGAAGGAAATTCATAATATGGGTGGTGTGGTGCATGTAAACCGAGCAGTTGTTTCAGTTACGAATGACGAAATAAGAACAGCCGATGGCGAAGTTTTTAAAGCTGATAAAACAGTTTTAACAATTCCATTGCCCTTAATTTCAAATTTGTTGAAAGATGCGGTTGATGCGAGTTATATCAACCAGTTAAATAAAATACAATACATTGGCAATGTTTGTTTGACCCTTGAATTAAAGCAAAGTTTAAGCGAAATATACTGGCTGAATGTAAACGATCCTGGGTTTCCATTTGTTGGTGTTATTGAACACACCAATTTTGAGTCTAAAGAAACTTACAAAGGCCGACACATTGTTTACCTCTCAAAATATTTACCAACCGATGAGGCTTTGTATAACATGAGCGAAAAAGAATTCTTTGATTATGCCATGCCATTTATTAAAAAAATGTTCCCATTGTTTACAGAAGATTGGGTATTGGATTACCATGTTTGGAAAGAGGCCTACTCTCAGCCATTGGTAACCTTACATTATTCTAAATTGATTCCAGGTTTTACGACACCATTACCTAATGTATTAATTAATACCATGGCGCAAATTTATCCTGAAGATAGAGGTACCAATTATGCAGTAAGAGAAGGTAAATTGATGGCGCAGAGATTAATGAGTGGAGAAATGTAATTTTTGAATACATTAATCAAAATCAAGTTTCAATAAACTTATTTTTTCTATCGTTTTAGTCTCTTCAATATTGAGAACAAATAGCTCTGATTCTTTAAAAATAAAATAGTGGTCTTTTAAAGGCATATCTATTGTTAAAATTCTAGCATTACTTGATACTAAATCGAATCTCACTAAATCAATCTTTAATCGGTTCCTATTAGAAACAACTAAATAAATATATTGTCCAATTTTCGTTGAAGTTAAAATGATATTTTTCCAATTAACCTGATCATTTTCAAAATTTAAACTTAAGTTAGATACAACTTGATTCTTATTTGCTTTATTAAGGCTGTCAACATTGTTTTTCTGCTTATACGGGTCTATTATTTTTCCATTTTTTATATTATACAGGATCGGATTTGGATAATGATAAAAATACTCAGCGTTTGAATTGTACACAGGATATATAATTGGACTTAATAAAGATCGACGGTTTGCTTCAAGTAAAGAGTATTTAAGTAATTTAAATGAACCAGTTAAATTATGGTTTATTTTAAATTCATTCCTTTTTTCAATAAATTCAAAAGCAGAATAATTAAACAAAGAACTATCACTTGATTGATAATGTATTAATTCAATTTGCCCGTTATTAGCAAATTCATTAGGTTGAAATGGCGGATAGATGGTATAAGCATCAAAGTTTTGTTCCCTCATCACATACAGGTTTCGAAAAATTAAAGACGTGTCAAATTTCAAAATTGCATACCTGTATCTTGCATTAATATTGTTTCCGGTTTGAAACATTATGGACGCAAAAATAGAATTATTATTAGTGCTGATATTGATAAATCTAAAACCTCGAATTTTTTTTTTACATTCTTTAATTGCACTATCACCATTAATCCGATAAAGGCTAATTGCCTTTTTATGTAATTTGTATATAATTAAAGTGTCCTTTGAAATATCTTTTTTTGCAATCAAGTTATTCGATTCTGTTTCCTGACAATAAATTTTTTTGTCAATTACATAATAAATGTTTTTATTTTTAATACATAATCCTGTAACATCCTGAGCATTGCAGGACACTGAAATATATAAAATGATTAGAACTGCAAACCTCATGAATAAATTGAATTAATCTAAATAAAGGTAATTACCTGAATCTTCACTTTCAATAGGGCAATAATAGGAATGACCAGAATCATCGACTAAAAGTTGTAAGTTGTATTTAGTTAAGCTTTTCAAATTTAATTTTCCAGTAATTTTCCGATTTATGATATTATAATCTAGTCTATACGTTTTATTCTTATATTCCAAAATAATAACCATTTCATTGTTGTTTTTTTTATAGGTTTTGAAAACACAAACCTTATTTGATGTTTCTTTTAGATATTCAATAGTTTTTAATAAAGTGTCCTGAATTAAATCATGATAAAAACTATCCTTTGGAAAATATAAATAGGGATAAGGGTCAAAAAGCCAAACAGGGTTTTCCTTTGTATTCATATTTGCAAAGTTGCGAATGTCATTGCTATAAAAAGTGCCTTTAAAAGATTTTGGGATATCTAAGGTGTCCTTATCAAATTTATTAAGATTATGATTTTTGTCTTGTAGGTTAAAATAGATAATTCTTTTTTTTACGAGTTGCTGATTAAAATCTTGATCAACCTGGTATTGAATTCTGTCAATAGATGAATTGTTGTCATTTGCATGTTGAACAGGATAATAGCCGCTATAATTTAAATGGCGGTCAAAATAATAGTTTTTAAATTCTAAATCTAAATCAAATTTATAAATAATGCTATGACTCAAATTTAAGACCTTTTTTTCTTTTATAAAGGTCAACATTTGATAGTCTCCGGAAACGATTAATTGATTATTAGAAATGAATAAATTGAAAAACCTTTTATTCGGGTCTCTGCCTGCCATATTTGCATATTTTTCAATTGTGTCAGCACTAAAACCATTTTTCACTGTAGCAAAATGATAATACAAGATGCTATCATATGGTATAAGGTTCCTTAACTCCACCTGTTTTGTTATTTTCCCGGTATTGCAATTCACCTTATATAAAGCTTCATCAAATAATGGCTCTAAAATATATAGAAATGAATCCTGCTTAACAATTATACTTAATTTATTTAATCTTACTTTTGAATCAATCTTTATTTTAGTTTTATAGTTTAACTGAAAGGAATCAATTAGAGTATTATTGAATTTTTTATTGGACAGGATTTGTTTTTCTTCAATAAATCTGATGGCCAATAATTCCTTTTCTTCAAACCCATCCAAATCAGATATGTTTACTATCCTATCATCTTTAATAATGGCTGCAACATTTGTTGCTGTTATTTTATCCAATTGCCACTTATTAATATTTTCCTTGCTTACCAAAGATTTTAGATCAAAAGCACGGCCAAATAATTTATTGGCATATTTTTCCATTTCGTTTTCCTTTATGCCTTTTAAGTAATAGAGGTGTAAAATCTTGTTTTTCCTGCATAAAGAATCAATATTTTCATCAGCGTAGTTAATATTTTTACAGTTACCAGCTTGAAAAATTGTAACCAATGCATTGGTTTGGGCAAAACAAATATTACAAAAAATAAGCATAAAAAAAACAAGACCTGCTTTCAAAGCAGGTCCTGTTTTAATTAAATTAGAAATCTCCATTGGGTGAGTAAATAATTGTGCCATTGGCCAACTTAATGCTACATGAAGTGTCATTTGCATCTCGGCAAGTAACGGAGCCATCTCGATGGTTATCTAATGGTCCACAACTACCAGAATTATACTTCCTTGCTTCATAACAACTTACTATTGTTGCAACAGGAATGTCATTAGGGTCATAATTAGGAACAGCAGTATATGTTAAATTAATAGAGGCTGAAATTCCTCTTACACCTCTTTCAGTTAAAGGATCCATAACCCACATTTCATCTGCGAAAAGTTTGTAAAGCTGTCCATTTTCCCAGCAATAAAATTTTGTAGAAGTTGTTCCATGAATGATCATGGTTTGTGCTTTGGCATTCATAAATGAAAACAAAGCAATTGCGATTGTAAATAATATTTTTTTCATATTAATATAATTTGAATGTCCGTAAAGTGTCATAATCCAGTAATACTAGCAATAACAAGCCTG
>JAQSCZ010000100.1 GCA_029945665.1 bacterium
TGTACGCCTGCTATGGGTTTCAGAGATTACTAACACCATTTTTGTCCATTAACCCAAAATTACCAATGTGAATGGTCTGCCTTGTTCTCCAGGTTAACTTTTTTACAACTCAATTACATAAAACACTTTACAACAATAGGGGTTCAAACCCATTAAAACTTAACATGATTGCATAAAAAAGCCCCATCTTTCGATGAGGCTTTCAATATAATTTAGAAGTATCTTATCTTCTTTTCTTGCTCTTTTTCCCTATACCACTTGTTGGTAAAGTCTTGTTTCTTTTCTTACTATTTCCAATTGGAGAACCAACACGAATCATAGCACATCTGAAACCGATGGTAGAAGTAGATAAATCCTCATCTAACCATCTACGGGTACCTGGACTCATCCAATAAGCTCTGTCATTCCAAGAAGCACCTTTGAATACACGGGCTTTATTTCTGATTAGGGTTGTAACACCGTATTCGTACTTCTGCTCGTCATTGTTATAAGTCTCTTCGTCTTTGTATCCAATATTATCTGAAACTTGGTAATTTCTTCTATTAATGTTTTCTTCTAGAGTTACAGGAACAAATATTAAACGGCCTAATGAATCTTTTTCTTCTAATTCACCATATTGGTCTAATTTAAGTTTAGTGTAAACGTTACCACGGAAAGCGTTGAAATCATCTACATCCTCGAATGATAAAGGACGGTAAACATCCATTACCCATTCGCTAACGTTACCAGCGATATTATACAAACCGTAATCATTTGGCCAATAAGCATCTACAGGAGTTGTAATCATACCAGCATCATTTAACTGGCTAGCAATACCCGCCTGGTCACCTTTATCTCTTTTAAAGTTCGCCATGATTTTACCTCTATCTTTTTCTTTGCCATGGGTCATTCTAACAGTTTCATCATTCCAACTGTATACTCTTCTTTCGTCGGTATTTTCATATTGTGAGTTACCAATAGCACCTTGAGCAGCATATTCCCACTCCGCTTCTGTAGGCAATCTATATTCAGGTAATAAAATACCATCCTTTACGGCTAAATTTCTTTTTCCTTTTTTGGTTCTGAAATCGCGAGGCATACCTTTTGATTGCTTTTTCTTACCTTTAGCTGGCTCATACTTGCTAGCATAATATGCTTTGGTATTAAAGTTTTGATCATCCGTAATTTTGTTATCCAAATAAGGATGGATTTTTTCTCTGTCCAAAATCATCTCGTTTACTCTGTCTGTTCTCCAAGCTGCAAAATCTGTAGCTTGTAACCAACTTACACCAACTACAGGATAATCTTTATAGGCAGGATGACGGAAATAATATTCTACATAAGGTTCGTTGTAAGCTAAACGACTTCTCCAACATAATGTATCTGGTAAAGCCTTTTTATAGACTTCAGGATAAGAAGTAAAAATACGTTGCAACCAGTAAACGTATTCACCGTATTGTTTATTGCTAATTTCTGCTTCATCCATATAGAATGAATTAACCGTTACCTTTCTTTCAACGTTATTATAATCTAAAGCTACATCTTGTTCTGCTGAACCCATTACAAATGCACCACCCGGAACTAAAACCAAACCAGGACCAGTTTCTTGTCCTTTGTATTTTGTGTTTTCGAAACCACCCCATTTTTTGCTATTATAGCCAAAACCTGTTGTTGAAGATTTGTTTTTGTTTGAGCACGACGGAAATAAGATAATCGCTGCCGATAAAAGTGTTGTTAAGGTAAGAAAATTTGTTTTCCTTTTCATTTAATGTGTGTGTTTTATTACTGTTATTAACTGCAAATAAGCGTATTTATTGTGTATTAGGCAAATTTTTATCAAAAATCAGGACATTTAAGCGGTCTGAATGATCTAGGACGGTCGCTTAAACACCAGTCAACTGTTGCGCTAACTTCGTGACTACCAGGCGCTGCAGACCTAGCTGAAGACACTGTAATATCATAGCTATATCCAAATTTGAAGTGGTCTTTTCTAAACCCTAACAAAACCATTATGGCATCTGAATTACCATAGGTTCCAAGTGTTTGACGGTACCATAAACCAGTTACCAATGGACCTTTATTTACATAAAATCCAAAGTTGACTTGCGTAAAGTTTTGTTGAACCATGAATAAAGCATTTGGTGAAATAGTTGCTTGAGAGAATTTTTTTCTATCCAATGGAATTACAACCCCACTGTGAAAAGTAAATCTTCTTGGAACGATGCCATCGTTATTACTGTAAAATGATTGTACTGGTTGGGTAATATTGTGTACTGCAAAACCAGCATAGAATTTTTCTGAGTAAGCGAGTAAGCCTGCTCCAAAGTTTGGAAAAGTTACCGAAGTATTTGGCTTTGGCTCATTTGTTAATTTTACAAATCCTCTTGTAGGGTCAATTTGATCGCCAAATCTTAATTTCGAGAAATCAATTGCTTTATTAACAAACGATGCTTGTAATCCTGCTCTTATAAAAAAGTGTTTGTTTACTGGCAATACATAAGAATAAATACCACTGAAAGAAGTTGTTGTTAATAAGCCGGCTCCTGCCCTATCGTAATTGGCCATTAAACCTATACCGCCACCAATTTTATCTAGGTGCTGATCGTAGCTAGCGTTAAAGGTTCTAAATGTACCTGGTAAGCTAGGCCATTGGTTCCTATAGTTAACAGAGAATCGGCCAGCAGAGTTTCTTCCGCAAAATGCGGTTCCGGCCATGGCTGGATTGGTGTAAACAGGGGAAGCATAAAACTGAGTGAACTCAGGATCTTGTGCATGCAATCCACCTATTAAGGCAAATCCAATTATTATTCCGTAGAATTTTTTCATGTTCATATTGATGGTAAAGTTAAGGTTAAACGGTTTTGTTACAAATTTATTATAATTTTTCTGTAATTTTTATAATTTTTTACAATTTTTTTTTAAAAGTGTCGTTACTTTGTGCAAATGATCAAATTTAATTTCTATTACAAATTGTTGAAGTCAGCTATATTCCTTGTTTTATGTATTTATAACTATAACACCATTTTTTCTCAAAATGTTGCCTCAGGTACTAAAAATAAATTAGATTGGAAAGTAGATAATGGTGAAAACACCCCTTCTATCGCTAACTTTTCGCTTCAGAACACCAAGTTAAATGGCAAAATACTGCCATGTATTAATTTTTCATTTGATTCTAAAACAAAATCTACTGTTGAATTTTCTAACCTCGAATACCAAGAGTTAATTGGATTTGAAGCATTTAAAATTAAATACATAAATAGTTTAGGTCCCGATTTTGAAAACACCACTTACTACTCATTCGAGGGTTCAAATAGTTTTGTAGGCGTTAATATTTGTCCTTTTAAGGTTATAAACAGCAAAATATATAAACTTACTAGTTTTGAATATGAAATAATAGAAGGTGTAAATTTTACTCCTGTTTTTAACAGTGGCATTAAAAGAGCTTTAACTAATTCCCAGCTTGCTAGCGGACAATGGATTAAATTATCTGTCACAACCGATGGCCTTTACCGTTTAGATGCGAATTGGTTTAAAAATACTGGTATTGATATAAATTCCATTGATCCAAGAACCATCAAGATATATGGCACACAAGGAGGCATGCTTCCCGAGGATAACAGCGCTTTTAGATATGATGATTTACCTGAAAATGCAATCCAAGTAATTGGCGAAAATGACGGTAAATTTGATGCCGCAGATTATGTATTATTTTACGCACAAGGACCTCACAAATGGACGTTCAATTACAGCCTAAATAGATTCGAACACATTAAGAATATTTACAGTGACAAGGCTTATTTATTTCTCACAGTAAATGGCAATAATGGTAAACGAATTAGCACAGTTTCTGATAATAATAACCTAATTTCAGATAAAATTTATGATTGGTTCGACTACCATACTTTTCATGATCTTGATCTTGAAAATGTATGTAAAGAAGGTCGCATATATACCGGCGAAGTATTACAGGCTGGTGATGCATTAACGTTCAATGAATCCATTAACAATATTGAAAGTAACAGGGCTACCAAAATATACTTTCATGCATTAGCGAATGCTCCTGCTAATACTTCACTTGCGTTAACCGTGAATAACACCTTTGCCGACGCCTTAAATTTTGGCCCCCCACTTGGCGAAGAACCTCCCTGTTTTACTGAAGATGGAATCGGATTTTATTCGACCACAACCGGGAATAGTAATTTCTCTTTAAAATTTGCATACAATACCACGTTATCTAGCGCTAAAGCATATTTTAATTACTATGAGTTACAATCTGCCCGTAAATTAATTTACAGTGAAGGCTTTATGGGTTTTAGAGTGAGTGAATCGGGCAGTTCCAATGTATCTGAATATAGAATTTCTGAATTGCCTACAGGAGCCGTTATCTACGATCTGAGCGACCCTGTTAATATTAAAATCCAGAATACTTTTTTAGATAATGGAGTCAATGTTTTTCGCAATCAAGCCAGCGGTCAAATACACGAATTTGCAGTAAGCGATGGCAGTAGCCTTAGCCCAACTTTTGAAGGGAGTGTGGCAAATCAAAATTTAAGAGGGACTAGTTCAGCGCAATTTGTGATTGTATCGCCAACAGAATTTTTAGAGGCGGCAAATAAATTAGCAAATTTCCATAGAACACGCGACCAAATGAGCGTTTTAGTTGTTACACCTGAGCAAATTTACAATGAGTTCTCTAGTGGTGGACAAGATATTTCCGCTATTCGCGATTATTTTAAATTGCTTTATTACAACAACACCAATCCCGCAAATCAACTCAAATATGCTCTGCTATTGGGCGATGCAAGTTATGATTATTTAAACAGAGCTAAAAACAACAATAATTTTATACCAACCTATGAAGGAGATCCCATTTTACTAGGAGGCGATTGGTATTGTTCAGATGACTTTTTCGGTTTTTTAGATCCTACCGATGGTGAATGGAGCAATTACCAAAAACTTGAAATGACAGTTTCTAGACTGCCTGTTGCATCCTTAAGTGAGGCAAATGGTATAGTAAATAAAATCATAAAATATAAGGAACAGCCCGCATTAGGCGATTGGCGAAATGTGGTGACTTTTCTAGCAGATGATATCGATTTGGATTGGGAAACTGTTTTTGTAAAAGATTTTGAAGAAATTTTTAATGGTTTGGACACCCAAGTTAGAAATATCAATGTCAAAAAGATTTATTTAGATGCCTATAACCAACAAAACCTTGGTGGCTCGCAACGCTATCCCGATGCACAAGAGGCTATTAAAAAGGAATTTGAAAAAGGCTCCCTCATTTTTAATTATATGGGGCATGGCGGCGATGAATACATTGCTTCCGAAAAAGTAATCGATATTCCATTGGTTAATTCGATGACCAATATCAATAACCTTCCTGCATTTTTTACTGCCTCATGTACCATTGGTAAATACGATGATTTAACACACAAAAGTGGAGGTGAATATTTTATCACAAATCCAAATGGTGGGGCAATTGCAATGTTCACAACCGTTAGAATAGTCTATGTGGATGGCAATGCAGATATCACAAAATATTTTTGGAGCAATTGCGCTTTTGTTAAAATCGGAGGCAAGTGGCCAACTCTTGGTGATATTTATAAGAAATTAAAAAACAGATATAGCACATTTCAATCCAACGACCGGAAATTTACTTTATTTGCCGATCCCGCTCTAACACTTAATTATCCGGAAAACATTATTAAAATTGACAGTTTAAATAGCAAATCCAGTGCAAATAGCACCGACACCTTAAAAGCTTTATCCAAAGTGACTTTCAAAGGGCATATTGAAGATGTGACGGGCACTCCAATGAATTCATTTAATGGCCTGCTTTACCCTACTATTTATGACAAAAAAGCGACTTTCCTTACTTTGGGCAATAACAGCAATAACATAAAAGAAAGCTTCGATTTGTATAGCAACATCTTGTACAAAGGTGAATCCTCTATTACCAACGGGTGCTTTAGTTTTTCCTTCGTTGTGCCAAAGGATATTGCTTACAACTACGGCTTTGGAAAAGTGAGTTTGTATGGCAAAAATGAAAGTACTGATGCAGCTGGCAATATGCCAAATTTATTGGTTGGAGGTACAGCATCCAATGTAGTTAGCGATGGCAAGGGTCCCGAGTTAGAATTATTTGTGGATGATTACTCCTTTATTACAGGCGGCTTAACGGACCAAACACCATTATTACTTGCGCGCATTAGCGACGAAAATGGGGTAAACACAAGTGGAAGTGGCATTGGTCGCGACCTCCTTATAACAATTGACAAGGGTACTGTTAACGAAAAGAATTATGTGGTAAATACATTTTACAAAGCAAACTTGAACAGTTATACATCGGGCGAAATTAAATATGCCCTTGAAAATATCAAAGATGGCAAACACACCTATACATTGAAAGTATGGGATGTATACAATAACTCGAGCGAGGCAACCATTGAATTCTTGGTAAGCAATGGCGAAGATTTTCAAATAAAAAACGTTCTAAATTATCCAAATCCATTTAGCACGAATACAATTTTTCATTTCGATCATAACAGAGCTGGTCAAAATTTAAATATTGTGATTACCATTTTTAGCATTAGTGGCAAAGTCATAAAAACAATCGATCAATTTGTGCCAGCAGCCAATGGCCATGTGTCTGAAATCTCTTGGAACGGAAGAGATGATTATGATGACAAGCCTTCTAAAGGCGTATACATTTATCGCATTCGCATAAGAACAGATGACGGACAATCGACTGAAAAGATAGAAAAATTGGTAATTTTGAACTAATTATAATAAAGAATTATATATTTGCCCTATTGATTAAAAATCTACGCAAAAAATTTTAAAATTAATGTTCATTTCAAAAACTTCAAAAGCGGCAATTATTGCGGGGGCTTTTATATTTCAACTTTCATCCTTATCCGGACAAATAAGCAGAAACCAATTGGCTGGTCAACAAAATGTTATCACAACAGCCGTTCCATTTTTAACCATTACACCTGATAGCAGAAGAGCCGGAATGGGCGATGCAGGCGTTGCTTCAAGCGGCGATGCAAACTCAGTATTCTGGAATGCGGCCTCTTTAGCATTTGCTAAGAAAGACTTTGGTATTTCAGTATCTTATGCTCCATGGTTGCGCAAATTGGTTCCGGGTATATCATATAATTACATTAGTGGTTATGGTAAAATAAACAAACGTTCCGCCATTGGTGGCTCATTCAGATTTTTTAGTTTCGGTGATATTAATTTTACGGATGATGTAGGCAACCCATTGGGAACTTTTAATCCAAGTGAATTTGCTTTAGATGGTTGCTATGCAACACAACTGAGTAAAAAATGGGCCTTGGGTGTTTCCTTGAGATTCATACACTCAAACTTAGCTGGTACAAGAAATATAAACGGTATTTCCCCTAAGGCAGGAAATTCAGGTGCAGGTGATTTATCTGCCATGTACAATGGTGTTAAAAAAATTAAAATCAAAGGCGATAAAAAGAATTTGAATTATACTTTCGGCGCGATGATTCAGAATTTAGGAGCAAAGATTACATACTCAGATAAAACTTCCAGAGAATTTATCCCTTCTAATTTAAAATTAGGAACAGCATGGACTTATGATATAGATGAATTCAACTCCATAACTGGTATGATTGATATCAATAAATTATTGGTGCCTACCCCTCAATTAAAATATTTATCAAACTATAGTGGAACAGGTGATTCTATTGACCAGTCAACAGGCAATCCGATACCAGATGGTTATAAAAAGAATGATGATCCTGTAATTACAGCCGCATTGAAATCATTTACAGATGCTCCAGGTGGATTAAAAGAAGAATTAAAGGAATATAACATTGCTGTAGGCTTTGAATACATATATGCAAAGCAATTCATGTTAAGGGCGGGTTTTTATCATGAAACAAAATCTAAAGGCAATAGAAAATATTTAACTTTTGGCTTTGGATTGCGATATAAAGTTTTTGGATTAGATGCTGCTTATTTGGTGCCTTTGGTTCAAAGACATCCATTGCAAGACCAATTGCGTTTTACCTTATTATTTGACTTGGGTGCTTTGGGCGATGCGCCAATCAGTGGTAGCAGTGCTTCAAATAAAATTGAAAGACCCGTTATTGGAGAAATGACTGCTCCATTCAGTACTTATTACTAATAATTAATATTGGTTATTGATTTTCATTGATTGGGCAACTTTTGTCCAAAAAATCATAGAGTGATAGTCAAGATTCGAAAGGGAAATTACGCTATTTTAGCATTCCTACAATTTTAATAGCATCTTTTGCTTCTTTCACATCGTGAACTCTTAGTATGTGCGCCCCTTGAAGCAAAGCAATTGTATTAGCCGCGGTGGTTCCTGGCAAAGCATTTTCAGCATTTGTGCCGAGTACTTTCCATATCATGCCTTTGCGCGAAACACCAACTAATAATGGACAATTTAATGAATGAAAAATATTTAAATGTGTTAGTAAATCATAGTTGTGTTCAATGGTTTTTCCGAAACCAAAACCTACGTCTAAAATGATATCTTTTATACCTAATTCATTTAAAACATTCTTCTTTGCGTTAAAATATTTCAATATATCCTTGCATACATTATCGTATTGAGGATTAATCTGCATCGTTTTGGGTGTGCCCTGTTTATGCATGGCAATAAATGGCAATTGCACCTTTGCTAAATAAGGTAACATTTGGGCATCACGCTCACCTGCACTTATGTCGTTAACAATCACAGCACCACTTTCTACTGCGCTTTTAGCAACAGAATACCTGCTAGTGTCAATACTTATCAAAGCAGCAGGAAAACGCTTTATAATGGCCCCAATAATATCGCTTGTTGAATTTAATTCTATGGCTTCTAATACATCATCTGCTCCTGGTTTAGTGCTTTGACCACCTATATCAATAAAATCTGCGCCATCATTTAGCATTTTTTCAACTTGTCTCAAAGCATTGTCTTCATTGTTGAATCTGCCGCCATCGTAAAAAGAATCGCTGGTCACATTCAATATGCCCATTACTTTTGGTTCATGAATTGTGTAAAGGTTCTTATTAATATTCAACGAATAGGGTTTGAAATTGACGTCCATAAACTTATGTTTGCAAAACTAATCGTAAATCTCCGAAAGTGAATCATACTTTAGCACAATACAATTCAGAAATAGCAATATGCCGACAGCTATTCGACAAAAAAAATACAGACTATGGCACCGCTTGGCGCATCCTAAGACCCAAAAGTATTACTGATCAAATTTTAATCAAAGCTTTGAGAATTCGAAGTATCGAAGATAAAGGATCGCACATGGTCAATGAAGGAATTGAAGATGAATTTATTGGCATTTATAACTATTGTATTATTGGATTGATTCAACTTGGGCATTGGCAAAACAACGCAGAATTCTCAGCAGTTGAAATCATGAATTTATTCGACAAGGAAGTTGAAGAGACAAGCGCATTAATGTTGAAGAAAAATCATGACTATGGCGAAGCATGGCGTGAAATGAGGGTAAGCAGCTTTACAGATTTAATTTTAATGAAGCTAAATCGCACCAAACAAATAGAAGACAACAGTGGTATAACTCTTGTTAGCGAAGGAATTGATGCCAATTACAGAGATATGATGAATTATGCTATATTTGCATTAATAACGCTACACAATCCAAAATGAAAATATTAACCTCCGCTGCTAGAATATTTGTCGGCTTATTATTCATGTTCTCCGGCTTTATAAAAAGTAATGACCCAAAAGGAACTGGTATAAAACTCAACGAATATTTTGATGTATTCGCTTCTGACTTTCAAAGAACGCAAGATTCAATACTAATTTCATTTAGCGATAATTTTGGCAATCAGGACAGTTCATGGCAATATTTAAATGTGAATGATAGCATCAAATATTTGCAAGTCAATCGCTCGTTTGTCAATAAAGTTGTATCCACAGAATCTTCAGAGGATACTGCTGCAACATTTGATACAACTAGCTCCATGTCTACCGAACTTTTTATCGTATTAGATGATAACAATCTCTTCAAACACAAATACAGATTAAAAGACGAGAATGATAAACACCTTGTAAAAATCAAAGTTTCAACTGGTTCGGATAGTGTTTTATTTAGCGATAATTTCATTATCAGCAGCGCAAGTAAACTCGAGGTAGTATTGCCTTTAAAAGTCTATCCATTTGTTCAAAAAGAGCATATCTTGGTTGGATTTTTTAGAGGGTTAAAACCGCTATCCGTTTGGTTTTCTGTGATACTCTGTATTCTTGAAATTGTACTTGGATTTGCTATCTTGATTGGATGGAAACCAAAATTAACGGCATGGGCTATTTTAATTACCATTGTGTTCTTCACATTCCTAACTTGGTATAGTGCCTATTATAATAAAGTTACAGACTGTGGTTGTTTTGGCGACTTTATCAAACTAGAACCTTGGACTTCATTTTATAAAGACTTAGTATTACTGGTATTTATTGTATTTTTATTTATCAGAAGAAAACACATCGTTCCACTTTTCTCTCCCCTGTTCAGCTGGAATGCTATGTCAGTCATAACCATTGCCTCTACCTCGTTTTCTGTATATTGCAAAAGCTATCTGCCTGTATGGGATTTCCTTCCTTATAAAGTGTGCAATAACATCAATCAGTTAATGGTTCCGCCCGCTGGCTTGCGCGACCGAGATTCTGTTCAAATGGTATTTATTGTTGAAAAAGACCAAGTTAGAAAATCTTTGATGATGACTGATTACATGAAAGCCATGGGCGAAGGATGGAAGTATGTCGATAGAAAAGATTCTATCGTAATTAAAGCATGGAAGTCTCCAATTCACGATTTCGATTTCAGTATCCGCGATGACAATTCTATTAATATTAAAGATTCTATTTTAAAAAGTGATGCATGGCAAATTTTAATAATTAGTGGAGACCTCAAAGAAGCTAATGATGATGCATGGCCGGATATTCAACAATTAGCAAATGATGCCAAAGCGAAAGGATTAAACGTATATGCCGTTACATCTTCTAGTTTGGAAGAAGCAGATATTTTTGTATCAGAACATCAATTGCCTTTTAAATTTAACAATGCTGACAATGTTTTATTAAAAACAATGATGCGTTCAAATCCAGGGATTATTTTTTGGCACCATGCAACTGTAATGGGTAAATGGAGTTCAAGAAATATACCTAAGATTAGTAAACTTGAAAAACTAATGCAGTAGGCATGTTTCGATATTTCATCCAAAAAATACTCGCAGGGTTGGCTATTTTAATGGGTGTAATAATCTTAATCTTTACCTTATTTATATTATTTCCATCGGCCGAGGAAATAACCGCTGGACAAAGAGCTGATGAAGCTACTAAATTAGCCATGCGTGCAGAAATGGGCTTAGACAAAAGTCATACTGAACAATTTTATTTATATTTAAAAGATTTATCACCAATTAGTTTTGGGGCTGCGGAGAACCAAAAAAAATACAAGGGAATATCGCTTCCAATCGGTGAGAATAGTTTGCTTATAAAATGGCCTTACTTAAGAAATAGCTATCAAACCAGAAAACCAGTTGCTTTAATTTTATCGGAAGGTTTGTTAGGTTCTGGTATCTTGGCATTATTTGCCATGGGTCTTGCATTGTTTTTAGGCATTGGTACGGGTATTATTTCAGCGCTTAATCCAGGAAGCTTATCTGATAAATTCTGTTTGACATTAGCCACCTTAGGAATTTCACTGCCATCATTTTTTGTGGCTGTAATTATTGCTTGGTTATTTGGCTATGTTTGGCATTCAACCACAGGGTTGCCTATGTCTGGCAGTTTATATCAAATAGACCCAGAAACAGGCCAACACTTTATTGCTTTTAATCATATTTGGCTTCCTGCATTTGCTTTGGGAATTAGACCCTATGCTATCATCATGCAATTAACCCGCAGCAATTTAATTGAAGTTATGCAGCAAGATTATATTCGCACGGCAAAAGCTAAAGGCTTAAGTCAAATTAATATTATTTGGAACCATGCATTAAGAAATACATTAAATCCTGTTCTAACTGCAGCAAGTGGTTGGTTTGCAAGTTTATTAGCTGGCGCTTTTTTTATTGAATATGTTTTCAATTGGAAAGGCCTAGGTAAAATTACAATTGATGCACTTCAACAAAGTGACTTACCCGTAGTAATGGGTGCTGTATTAGTCATTGCCTTTATATTTGTATTGGTTAATATACTGGTAGATATATTATATGCCATGCTTGATCCGAGAGTAAAATTAAGTAATTAAAATGAAGATTTATATTGTAGGCATGCCCGGCAGTGGTAAATCTTATTTAGGTCGAAAACTTGCTCAGAGTCTAAAATTACAGTTTATGGATTTGGATGAATTAATTGAGGTACACGAGAAAAAATTAATTAGAACAATTATTCTTGAAAATGGCGAACTCTATTTTAGAGAATTAGAACAAAAAATTCTGCATCAAACAAAACAAAAAAACAAGTTTATAATTTCATGCGGTGGGGGTACTCCCACTTTTTATGACAATATGGAATGGATGAAAAAAAATGGAATTGTACTTTGGTTACATACGCCTTTAGAAATAATTCACGAGCGGATTTTGAAAAATATAACCCGAAGACCTTTGTTTATTGGGCTTTCAAAGGAAGAAATAAGTAACAAATTGGAAGAAATAAGCAAAAAAAGAAACCCATTTTACAAAAAATCTAATATTACAATTGAAATTAACAAACAAAACAAACTGTCATTAAGCTCTGTAATTCAACATGTTATAAAGTATTCAAAGAAAATAAATCAATAATTGTGTATTGTTTGTTAATATTTTCGAAAAAAATATATGCGCAAATGCTTGGTTTTACTAAACAATACAATACTTTTGAGTCCACGAATTAAATAAAATAATATAAAATTAATTAAGTTTAAATTATGAACAAATCAGATCTAATCAGCAAAATGGCAGGTGATGCCAGCGTAACTAAAGCTCAAGCTCAGGCTGCTTTAAATTCTTTCATTGCAGCTACTACTAGCGCATTAAAGAAAGGTGACAAATTAATCTTAGTAGGTTTCGGTACTTTTTCAGTAGCTAAAAGAGCTGCTAGAACTGGTCGTAACCCACGTACAGGTAAAGAAATTAAAATTGCAGCTAAAAAAGTTGTGAAATTCAAAGCAGGTGCAGACTTATCAGGTAAAGTAAAATAAGTTTATCCTTACTTTCTTAGGAAATCCCTTTGTTGTGAAACAAGGGGATTTTTTTTTCTACTCGCTATAAATATTTTACCTTAGCACCATACAAAAAAAACCTTGCAATCGCCGGAATCTATATTAAAAAAATACTTTGGATATGACAACTTTCGTCCACTTCAAAAAGATATTATTCAAAATGTTTTGGACGGGAAAGATACCATTGCACTATTGCCAACTGGTGGTGGCAAATCCCTGTGTTTTCAAGTACCTGCGCTTATGCTTGAAGGTGTCTGCGTGGTAGTTACTCCACTCATTGCCTTAATGAAAGATCAAGTGGGAAATTTAAAACAACGCGATATAATGGCTGTTGCATTATACAGCGGAATGAGCAAAAGAGAAATTGAATTTGAACTTGAAAACTGTATCAATGGTAAATATAAATTTTTATATGTTTCACCTGAGCGCTTATTAAGTCAAAATTTTCTCGGCTATGCACACCATATAAACGTTAGTATGCTTGCCATTGATGAAGCACATTGTATATCGCAATGGGGGTATGATTTTCGCCCGCCTTATTTAAAGATAGCTGAATTTAGAAACTATTACAAAGACATCCCATGTATAGCACTAACAGCAACAGCAACTCAATTTGTTATCAAAGATATAGCAACCAAATTAGAGTTGAAAAAAGTGCAGGTTTTTACTCAAAGCTTTGTTAGAAAAAACTTAGCATATATTGTTCAAAACGAAGAAAACAAAATCGAAAAAATTGCCCATATCGCTAATAGAATAAAAGGCACTGGCTTAATTTATGTGCGTAGTCGAAAAAAAACTGTAGAGCTATCAAAGCTATTAAATCAAAGAAATATCAATACCGATTTTTATCACGCTGGATTGGAATCAAAAGAAAGAAATAGAAAGCAAGAAGATTGGAAAAAAAATAAAATTAGATTAATGGTTTGTACCAATGCATTTGGCATGGGTATAGACAAAGCGGACGTTCGTTTTGTAATTCATGAAACAAAGCCAGAGACTCTAGAAGCTTATTATCAGGAGGCCGGCAGAGCAGGTAGAGATGGCAAAAAATCATATTGTATTTTTTTACATCACCCGTCCGATGATCTTCGAGATGAAGAAAATATTTTATCTAAATACCCCAACCCAGAGGATATAAAACGCATTTATGAATTAATTGGAAACTATTTAAAAATCGGCTTGGGTTCAGGTGCTGGAGAGAATTACAATTTTGATTTAAATGCCTTTTGCGAATTTTATAAAATCAATTCCATTGGCGCCTATAATGCCATTAAAATACTTGAAGGGGAAGGTTATTTGCAACTCTCCGAAGCATTTAATTCTCCATCGAGAATTAAAATTTTATGCGATTATCAACATTTGTATGAATGGCAAATGAAATACCCTGTAATAGATTCTATATTCAAAGTTTTACTTCGCTCCTATGGCGGCATGTTCGATTTTTATACAACCATATTCGAAAGAGAAATAAGTTTTAGACTCAATAAAACAGAAACATGGCTTAAGGGAGAACTTGAAAAATTGCATAAAATTGAACTCATTGATTATGTGCAACAGAGCGGCGAATCAAAAATACTTATGCTTGAAAATCGATTTCCCAACATTCACATTTCATTGGAGAAAATTATCTTTCTAAGAGCACGTTACAAGGAAAAGCTTGATGCAGTTAATGCTTATACAAGTAATAATAAAGTTTGTAGAAGCAACTTTCTAGTTAAATACTTTGATGAGACTAGCAATATACCATGTGGCATTTGCGACATTTGCATTGAAAAAAATAAGCAAGATTTAACCTTTCAACAATTCAAAACATATAAGAAAAAAATTGATTATTTATTTAAATCAGGCACCTTAAGAAGCAAGGATCTTTCAATGCATTTAAAGGCCACGGAAATTGAAGAATATACCTTAATTTTGCGTTGGTTAAAGGATAACAGATTCGCCTTGGAAACCAAAGAAGGATATTGGAAATGGGCCACAACAAAAACATAATTATTGCCATTACAGGCCATATCATTACCGACCAAAGAATGATAAGGATAGCCTCAACTTTACAAGCCAATCAATTTAATGTTACCGTTTATTACCGTCCCTATTTTAAATTTAAAGTCAAGAGAAAAAAAGTGGTTGACTCCTACCCTTTTAATATCCGTAAAATGGTATTTATGGTCAATAATGGAATCTTGTTTTATGCCTTTTATAATATCCGTTTATTTTTACTGTTATTGTTCCGGAGAGCAGACCTATATTGCGCAGTAGACAGCGATACTTTAGTGGCATTTACTTTACTTTCAAAACTAAAAAACACGCCATTAATATATGATGCCCATGAGTATTTTGCAGAGGTCCCTGAATTAAAAAACAAAACATTTAAACAAAATATTTGGCATTGGATTACACAAAAAGGGGTTAACCAAAGTATCAATCGTTATACCGTTTCGGAATCTTTAGCCAAAGCGCTAAGTGAACGTTACAAAGCGCCTTTTGAAACCATTCGCAATGTTCCCCACTACCAAGAAAAAGACATTCACATAAAGTTCGACAAACCAACCATTTTATATCAAGGGGCACTAAACCAAGGGCGTGAACTTGAATTACTTATTAATAGCATGAAACAATTGCCGGAATTTGATTGCTTGATTATCGGTGAAGGTGATTTAAGTTCAGAACTAAGAATGCTAGCAAAGCACATTTCGAACGTTCAATTTTTAGGATTGCTGTCTCCTGAAAAAATCAATACGATTACTCAAAAAGTATTTCTTGGATTTAATTTATTAGATGCAACAAGTCTCAGTTATTACTATTCTTTAAGCAATAAATATTTTGATTACATGCAAGCAGGTATACCTTCCATTTCATCTAATTTGCCAGAGTATGAACTACTGAATAAGACGCTCGGTTGTGGAGTATGTATTCCAAATTCAGAAATAAACTTTATAAGTTGTGTGAAAAAATATGCAAATGACAGAACGGCCTATAATAATTTACAACAAAATGCTTTACTTGCATCCTTGAACAACAATTGGGAACTTGAAAGTCAAAAATTGGTTCAAATATATACAGCCATTTGATTAGGATTATAAATATAGTTGCTTTTGACATTCCATTTCCTGCCGATTATGGCGGCGTAATAGACATTTATCACAAAATCCGATGGTTACACCAGTTAGGCATTCAAGTGCATTTACACTGTTTCCAATATGGGAGAAAAGAAGCAAATGAACTCAATAAAATTTGCAAAAAAGTATACTATTATCCGCGAAGAAAATATCTGAATCCTTTTATTGGCGAAATTCCTTACATTGTAATGACACGCAACAACGAAGCTTTATTAACTAATTTAATGAAGAACAATGCACCTATATTATTTGAAGGATTGCATACTACCTACTTCCTGAATCACCCAAAACTCAAGGATAGGATTAAATTAGTTCGCACCCATAATATTGAACATGATTATTATAAAAATCTCGAACAAGTTGAGACCAGTTATTTTAAAAAATATTTCTTTAGAAACGAATCAGATAATTTAAAAAAATACGAGAAAATATTGCAAAATGCGCAGTATGTATTGGCAATTTCACCTTCCGACAAAACGTATCTTAAACACAAGTATCACAACGCAGTTTTATTGCCTGCTTATCACCAGAATGATTCTGTAAATATTCAAACAGGTACTGGAGAATATATCCTATACCACGGAAACCTTGGTGTCGGTGAAAATAATTTCGCAGCATTGTACCTTGTGAATGAAATTTTTTCTCAAATCTATTTTCCCGTAATCATTGCTGGCAACAATGTCAGTAAGGAATTGCGATTTGCTTGTTCAAAATATCCTCATATTCAATTAAAAGAAGATTGGAACAATGAACAAATCATGAAGGCCATTGCCGATGCTCAAATCAATGTCTTGCCAACTTTTCAGGGCACTGGTATTAAATTAAAACTATTGAATGCACTTTATGTTGGAAGACATTGTGTTGTAAATACCACAATGGTGAACCACACAGGTCTGGAGCTCGCATGTCATATTGCAGAAGACAGCCAAGGAATGATTGCCTTTATAAAAGAATTACTTACAAAACCATTTACCGAAGCCGATATTAAAAATCGAATAAAAATCGTGAATGGCAGCTGCTACAACAACCAAACAAATACAGCTAATTTGGTTAAACTTATTTTCCCTTAAATAAAATGCAACAGTTAAGCCAAAAACAGATTTCAATTTTCTGCAGTTTTGTCTTTTTGTTTCTATTTGCATTCGCATTTATTTTCTCCTTTGAAAGATTAAACAGCGATGCTGGTTACTATTTTTTTTATACAGTTAACACAAGCTGGTTCCATATTGAACATGGGCGAATTGTGCTTGTCTTGGCTGAAGTACTAACTGTAATAGGTAGTTTATTGCACTTGCCATTAAAGCTCATTGCACTTTTGTATTCCTTTAATCATGTATTATTCGCGGGCCTTTTGGCGTTCATTTGCTTTAGAAAATTTAAAGATAAAAATGCAACATTGCTTATTGCGATTTTGCAGTTTACGGGCCTAAAACTATCTGTATTCACTCCTCAATTTGAATTATACTACGGCTTAGGTATTTTAGTATTTACTTTGTCATTTATCAAGTTTACAAATCTTACTAAAACGGCCAATTCAGTAATTTATCATTTTGCAATTGGACTTTTATTAGTCTTGATTTTTACATCTCACCCAATGGCCATTTACTGCACATTTGTAGGATTGTTGCTCTTTTTTTTCAAAAAGGAAAATCGCTCCATTTGGATCTTATCATTCGGTATTCTTGTGTTTTATTTTATTTGGAAACAATGGACAGTTTCAGACTATGAAAAAAACAAATTCAACGGATTCAGTGATGCGCTTAAACATAACGTCTCAGGATTTTTTGATTTAAAATTTATTGTTAAATGTCTGCAATTCTTGGCAACTTATTATTGGGATTGTTTGATCCTTTTTGTTTCAGGTATTTATCTTTTTATAAAAAAAACAACATACAAAAAAGCAGTGATTTACATATTGGCAATAAAGGGTTCTTTAATAATTATTTGGTTAATGTTTCCGCCAGAGAATATGACTCGATACATAGAACAAGTCTATTTTCCATTTGTCTTTTTAAGTTGTATTTGGCTATTTGAATTTAAAATAAATCGCATCCTATCCGTTGGCATTCTCTGTCTTTTTATTTTTAGAATATCAGGCATGATTCAATGCGGTATGGACAATAAACATAGAACCGAACAAATGGAATATTTTATTGAATTGGCAGAAACACAAAACGGCTCGAAATTTTATGTAAATGAAGTTAAAATGGGCAAAGTCATGTATGAAAAGGCAAATTGGTCTTATGGTTTCGAAACCCTTTTATATTCGGCAATTTATAATAACAAGGCATTGACAATTACAAAGGATGACGACATGGAATACAACAACAATTACATTAAATTAGGTCCCGATGATTTCCTGTTCCGGCCTTTTGAAATCATTCCGACAAGCGCGCTCAATCAACAATATTTCAAATTAGAAAATGGGCTATACAAGCCTTTAATTGTGCCATAATTGACATTAAATTTAAAAAAAAACAAATTAAGAATCTTGCAACGCTATTCTTCATTTTATCGCCCTAGTATTGGCCTTAAATTAACCACAGGGTGAAAATTTAAGTAATTTATTTCAAACGCACCAGGGTGACACCATCTCCGCCAAGCTGGTCGCTTTCGTGTTCAAAATGTTTCACCAGTGCATTGCTTTTTAATTGTTCTAAAATTAATTTTCGGAGAATACCAAACCCTCGTCCATGCACTACCTTCAAATTGGTATGACCCAAAAGATGAGCGTCTTCTAGCCATTGTTGCAATTTCAAAATAGCTTCCTCACCGCGCACGCCTCTGACATCTAAATCAAGACTAAAACTACTTTGTTTTTCGAATAAACGGGTGTCAAAAGTTGCAATTTTAGATTCCTTTTTCTGGGCTGTTTTACTTGTTTTATGCAGTTCCGATAAGGCTACCCACATTTTCATTGCGCCAAATAACACCTGTGCCTTTTCTTTTTTTATAGCTAAAATTTCTCCAGATACATTGTTGTCATTTTGTTTCACCATATCACCAACTTTTAACGGTTCATTGCTTTTTACAATTGTTTGTTTAGGTTTTATAACAATGGATTCATTTTTCACTAAAGTTTCTTTAAAATCGGATAATTCTTTTCTCGCATTTTTTGTTTGATGCTTATCCGCCTTGGCTTGCTGAATGACCTGTATTGTTTTCTCGATTCTTTGATTGGCAATGGTAACAATTTCTGAAGCTTTAGCTTTGGCTTCATTCAAAATATGTTCCTTATTTTCCGATAGTTTATCTTTTAAATCGGTATAATCTTCAATCAACTTGTTCAACTTTCCTTCTCGGTCTGCTATTCTTTTATTGGCATCTGTAAGGGCTGCTTTATTCTTTTCATTTTCAGCAATGAGCTCTTCTAAATCGATTTGTTGCTTCCATTGGCTTATTTTTTTTGCTCTCTCAATAATACTTTTATCAATGCCAACTTTTGATGAGACTTCGAGTGCAAAGGAACTGCCAGGCTTCCCTAATTCAAGCACAAATAGTGGTTCTAATTTTACAACATCATATACCATTCTGGCATTTTGAACACCGCGTGTATTGCCAGCCCATGCTTTAAGATTTCCAAAGTGTGTCGTAACAACTCCAAAAGCGTTGCTGTTCAATAGATTTTCGAGTATGGCTTGTGCGATAGTGCTACCAATAGAAGGATCGGTTCCATTGCCTAATTCATCAATCAAATACAAAGTCTCACTGTTTGCATTGGCCATCATGAATTTCATGTTCATTAAATGACTACTGTATGAGCTTAAGTTATTCTCAATCGATTGGTTATCGCCAATGTCAATAAACAATTGATGGTAATAAGGCATTTTACTTCCATGGTCAACAGGCACAGGCATACCCGATTGATACATGTATTGCAAAAGGCCAATTGTTTTAAGTGCAATACTTTTTCCACCTGCATTAGGTCCTGAAATTATAACCATATTACATGCTTCGTCGACATGGAAATTGAGCGGAATTAATTTTTTATTATCTTTCTGCAACAAAAGATAGAGCAATGGATGTCTTGCATTTATTAAATTAATATCATCCTTCCTTTGCGCAATTATCGGTTCAATGGCATTCAGTTTGGATGCTAAAATAGATTTTGAGTAGGTGGTATCCAAAAAAACGGTATGTTGAATATGTTGCCAAATAATTTGTTTATATGGCGAAAGTTCAGCCGTTATCTGTTTTAAAATGCGTTCAATCTCTTTTTTCTTTTCAAATGAAAGTTCTTTTAAAGCATTGTTCTCTTCAAAACATTCAATAGGTTCGATGTATAAAAACTTTCCGCTTTGAGAATCATCATGAACAAACCCCTGAATTTTTTTCTTATGCTCGGCGATGATTGGAATTACCAACCGTTCATTTCTAATTGTAATTTCAGTATCGCCTGCCCAACCATTTTGTTTGGCTAAATTATATTTAGATAAAAGTATTTTCCGAACATCTTTTTCCTTAGAACTAATTTGCTTATTGATTTTCCACAACTCTGGCGAAGCATCAGATTTCAACTTTCCCTCTTTGTCAATCACTTTCCCCACTATATTTATTGCAGGCTGTATGCTCATCAAAGCTGCCTGCGCAGCCTTTAAATGCACAAAACCTGTTTCCATAGCAATCACTGAGTTGTAGTTAGATTGCATTGCCGTAAGGGCTAAAAACAACTGTTGAAGTTCATCTTCATACAACATGGTGCCTTCTATATCCAATTTCTGAAGAGAATCTATCAAAAAATCCAAATTTTCCGGAAGTTGTAATACATAACCACTGCTGGTAAGTAATCCGATTTCCCCAATTTGTTTAATACTAACATGGATTTTTTCTGAATCGGTTAGGAAGCTTAATTTATCAATGCGCTGCTTCCCCAAATCAGTTTTACAATACTGAATTAATAAATTTTTTATTTTATCGAACCCCAGTTTTTCTTCAATGTTTGGGGGGTATAATTTTACTGTTTGATTTGTTTTCAAGGAATGAGGGGCTCTATTTTTTTATTAAATCAATCGCATGTAACACTTCTGAATTGTTCCCAATAGTTAGGGAAGGATTTATTTACGACCATTTCATTGTCGATGGTGATAGATTTATCGAAGGCAAATAAACTACAAGCCATCGCTATGCGATGGTCATTGTAACTCTTGAAATGATATTCTTTGGTATAAGAAACATCGAAATCCATAAAAAGTTCATTTTCGTTTATAATTGTTAATTGTGCACCAGTTTGCCTAAGATTGTTCTGCATGGCTAAAATGCGGTTGCTTTCTTTGATCGTTAAATTCTTTACACCTGTAAAACTTGCCTTTATTTTAAGGAATGCACAAGTGGCTGTAACGACAGGAAACATATCAGGTGTATTCGTGAAATCGAAAAAGATGCTATCAGGAAACAGAACTGGATTACTTTGAACGACAACCTTATCTGCAAATTGAGTTGACTCGACTCCCAATTGCTTAAAAAATAAAATGGCTTCTTTATCACCTTGTTTTGAATTCAAATTCAGATCGGGCAATTCAAATTTACTTGGTCGCAATGCTGCCCAAGCAAACACAAAGCATGCAGCACTCCAATCCCCTTCAATTCTAATCGGCAATTTCGTTTTAAATTGACCAGGTTTCACTTTGAATACACCATTGTTATGCGCAACTTCAATACCACACTGCTGCATAGCATCTAGTGTTAAGGCGACATAAGGCGCGGAAGAGATTTCGCTGGTTGTAATAATCTCTAAACCATTTGTAAATGCTGGTGCAATCAATAGCAATGCACTTAAAAACTGACTACTTAATGCACTGTCAATTTCAACTTTGTTACTGCTTAATTCTACCCCTTTTTCTATCTGAATAGGCAAAAACCCTGATTGCTCTGAATACTTAATTCGACAACCTAGTTGACCAAGTGCATTCACCAAAGGGGCAATCGGACGGGTTTTCAGAACGCCATTCCCTGTTATTAAGACTTCTTTATCTTTTAATGCTGCAAAAGCTAAATAAAAACGCATTGGTGTTCCTGCATCTTCGAAATCTATAGACGCTTGATTGCTTTTCAAAGCCTGCTGCAGAAGAATTGTATCGTGGCTATTAGAAATATGATCAAGTTGTATTTCGCCCACTTGGCTCATTGCTTGAATAATTAAAAATCGATGACTGATACTTTTTGATGTTGGCAGATGAATAACACCATTCAGAGTATCCTTTAAAACTGCCGAAATCTTAAGCATTCAATAATATTTTTTGAATCTGTTTCAAATCTACAGCAACCTTCACTTTACCACTCCCAACGCCAAGGGGCAACGAAAAATTAATTTCTTCCTTTAGATTCTTTTTATCCATTTTTAAAAGTGGAGCAATGGCTTGAATATCTTCTGTGCTAAGTTCTGTTTGCTCTGTTCGCTTTGCAATGCAATTGATTATAAGATTTAGTTCATTCTCATTTATCATATTTAAAGCGTAGGCTATGCGGGTTTCGGCCATCATTCCTTTTGCAATTGCCAAACCATGACGAATTGGTTGATCAATATTCAAACGATAGGATTCAAAAGCATGACCAATTGTATGTCCAAAATTAAGCAATTGCCTTTCGTGTTTATCCAACAAATCGCGTTCAGTAATTTCCCATTTTGTTTGCGCGGTTAAATGAATTAATTTTTCAACCTCTGTTCCATTATTTAATGCTTCAAACAATTCGGCATTCGCAATTACACCTGTTTTAATCATTTCGGCAATGCCGCTTTTAAGTTCTTCTTTTGGCAAAGTTTTTAAAAAAACCGGATCGATTAAAATCATTTCTGGCAAAGCAAAAGTGCCCAAATAGTTTTTATGTAGCAAAAAATCAACACCTGTTTTACCTCCAATACTTGCATCTACCATTGCTAAAAGTGTTGTAGGAATATTTAAGAATCGGATGCCTCGCATGTATGTTGAGCCTGCAAAGCCGCCAATATCAGACACAACTCCACCTCCCAGATTTACTATTAATGAAGATTTATTGGCCTTTAAATAAATAAGATTTTTGATGATAAAACTATAAGTATCTATGTCCTTATTTATTTCACCTGATGGAATTACAATTATATTGCGAAAATCGTCAAATAAGGTCAAGCAATGTTTCTCGGTATTAACATCACAAATAACAATGACTTCTTCGATGCCCTCGGCTAAACAGTAGTTGTTAAAACTATTTTTTACATTTTCACTATAAAAAATTTGACCTTTGGCCATTATCCTTTTATTTTATCATAAAATAACTTGTTGGCAGGGTCCATCCTAGAAAGCAAATCAACCGCTTTATTTTGTTCAGCTGTTGGTGCTTCTTTAAAAATCTCTATCAGCTCCTTGTATTTCGCATTAAAAAAGACTTTTACAAGCATGCTATTTGGGAAAATACGGGCTAATTCTTGAAAATCTTCCAAGGATTTGAATATAGCATCTCGACCTTTGGTAACATCTTTATGCATTAGGTCAAGTCCATTCAAATGGTAGTCAAAAAAAGCTTTTCTTAGTGGTTTGTATCGCTCGCTCATTAAGTTATCAATTAAATAAAATCGATTCTTTAAACTTTTACCATCACTTGGGCGCCATCCATTTAAGGCTTGACTGGCATTTAAAATCTCCCTTGATTTTTGAAAGTAATTTGTCCCCGCATTGAGGGCATACGAATCATAGTTCATTCCAAGCACTACATTTACATAAAAAGCCAATACACCTGTTAGGTTATAGACGTTTGAACCCACTTGATATTCCATCGCTTGAAATTCCTGGTATTGAAAATCTAGTTCTTCATCCAACTGATTAAACAAAACTGTTGAATAGGTGCTGCCATAGACCGGTCGGGTTGCTTGAATTTGAATAGTACCTGAAAAGTTATTTGAGTTTAATTCATAATTTTTAATATCAATCAGGATATTCATTTTAAAACGCTCTATGTTAGTGATTTTATCCGCACACCATAAACGTTGATTGATAAACTGAGAAATAGAGCCTTTCAAAGATTCAAAAATCTGTGTATTGGAAATTTGTACAGTGGGGTGAATAACAGTTATTGTTGCGTCAATATCTTGCGCATTTAAACTATTGAAACAGATTAAAACACCCAATAACAAGGTGTTTCGAAAATTGGTTATAACATTTTTAATACACATTCTGCAATATCTTTGGCTACTTCAACTTTAGTTTTTAATGGAAACTCAAAAATAGCACCATTTTTTAAAATTATTGTAATTTGATTGGTTTCATGTTGAAAACCGGCTCCATTATTATTCAAAGTATTTAGAACGATGGCATCTGCCTTTTTATTGTGTAATTTGATTTTTGCATTTTCAAGTTCGTTATTATTTTCAAGTGCAAAACCTACGACGATTTGGCCAGCATTTTTTATATCCCCTAGGCTAGCTAAAATATCAGGATTTTTAACCAATTCTAAAGTAAGGCTTTCGTCTTTCTTTTTAATTTTGTTCGCACTGTATTCAGCAGGGCGATAATCTGCAACTGCAGCGGCCATAATTGCGATGTCCATTTGGGGAAATACTTGCATGCAAGCATCATACATTTGAATGGCCGATTCTATGAATATTACCTTAATATTGGGATGGTTCGTACTAATATGAACTGGACCAGATACCAGTGTTATATCTGCGCCCATATCAGCAAGTACTTCGGCCAAAGCATAGCCCATTTTACCACTCGAATAATTCCCAATGTATCTAACAGGGTCAATTTTTTCGTAGGTTGGTCCGGCTGTGATTAATACTTTTTTGCCGAAAAAAGAAAGGTTAGGTAAGGTGCTCAATTATTTTATTTAAAATTATTTCCGGTTCTGCTAATCGTCCTTTTCCATTCAATCCACTTGCTAATTCACCGACTTCGGCATCTATAAGTTGATTGCCATAAGAAGTAAGCAATTGAATGTTTTTTTGAACTGCTGGATGTAAATACATGTCCAAATCCATTGCTGGAGCGAAAAATACAGGACATTTTGCTGATAGATAAGTTGCAGTTAATAAATTATCACAAAAACCATTTGCCATTTTTGCTATTGTATTGGCACTGGCAGGCGCCACAACCATCACATCGGCCCACATACCCAATTCAACATGATTATGCCATTGACCATTTTCGTTGATATAAAAATCAGACAAAACGGGATTCTTGCTCAGTGTTGACAAGGTAACAGGAGCAATAAACTCCTTTGCAGCAGAAGTCATAATAACTTTTACTTCGGCCTGCTCCTTAATAAGTAAACGTATCAAATAGGCTGCTTTATAAGCTGCAATACTTCCTGATACCCCTAGAAGAATATGTTTATTCTTCAGCCTCATTTTCAGGCAAACGATAATAAATTTTACCGTCAATGAATTCTTGCGTAGCAACTAATGTTGCCTTGGGGATTTTTTCATAGTATGCGCTAATTTCAATTTGCTCTCTGTTTTCATGCACTTCTTCAAGATTATCATGGTCGGTTGCAAATTCAGCTAATTTACCAGACAACTCTTCTTTTACTTGTGCTGAAATTTGATTAGCTCTTTTGGCAATTACAACTGCAGATAAATACAAATTACCAGAAATTGCTTCCAGTTCTTTTAAATTACGGGCCTCGGCACTTGAGGATATTTTGGTATCTTTCATTATGATGATATTATTTTTGTTTATGTTTGGTTAATTCTTTTGATGCTTTTGCATTCAACTCTTCGGCTGGTTTGTAAAATTTATTAGTGACCCCATGATTGCTAGCAAACTCTTTAAACTCTTTAAATACTGCTTGATAACGCTCTTCCTTTTTATCATCGATGCTATATCTGGCATACATATAGGCGGATTTAACAATCATAAATTCTATTTCGTCCTTATTCTCAATATCTGGAAAATCCTTTATGGCATTCTTAAATGAGATGGAAGCAGCTCTGAAGTCTTCAATCTTGTAGAACAACATGGCCGTTTCGAATGATTTTTTTTGTAATATCTTTCTTAATTCGGCAATTTGCTCATTGCATAAATCGCGGTAAATGGTGGTCGGAAATTGGTTCAAAAAAATCTGCATTTCCGCAATTGCTTTCTCAGTGGTTACCTGCTCTAAATAATAAGGCATGGCATCCCGATATAAACAATGGACATACATATAACTGCACTCTTCAGAATGTTTGCTTTTAAAATAATTCTCGGTGTAGTTTTTAAAATGAAAGGAGGCCAATTCAAATTGTCCAAGACCAAAATAACAGTAACAGTAATAAAAATAAATTTCTTCGGCTTTTTCTTTCCCTCTGTATGCTGTCAATAATTCCTCGAGTAAAGGCAGGGCGCGCACATAATCCTTTTTCTTATATTTTTCTATGGCCATGTCATACTTCTGATCGAGGGTTCCCTTTTTTATCACCTTGGCATACTCGGTGCAGGAACTCAAAAGTGTTATGGTTAATATGAATAATAGGGGACGCATAGCTACTAATTTGCAAAAATAATACATTTATAACGATTATTTATCAAATAATGTTACAATAAGCCTTCATCCGCAAAACTAAAATATTGTTTTTGTGTGATAATTAAATGATCCATCAGATTTATATCAAGCGTTCTGCCCGCAGCTTTAATTTTATTGGTTATTTCTCGGTCTTGTTCGCTCGGTGATAAATTCCCTGATGGATGGTTATGGCAAACGATGATGCCAGTAGCAAGATGTTCGAGTGCAAATTTAAAAATTTTCTTAGGATCGGCGACTGTGCTTGTGATACCGCCTTCGCTAATTCTAATTTCAGCGGTCACTTGCCCTGCCCTATTTAAGCAAAGCAACCAAAATTCCTCGTGGTTGAGATCCTGCAAATGGTGCCTCAATATTTCATAGGCATGTTTACTGGTAGTTATCTTGGGTTTTTCCCTAGCTATTGTTTGCTGTCTTCTACCGGCTAATTCGATAGCAGCAACAATGGTAATAGCCTTTGCTGGGCCAATTCCATCAATTTTACACAGTTCATTAACAGAGAGTTTTGCCAATTCATCGAGATTACGATTCGACTTTTCAAGAATTTCTCTTGCCAAATCAATTGCACTTTTTTTTCTGGTTCCAGTTGATAATAATATTGCTAAAAGCTCTACATTACTGAGAGAACTCTTCCCTTTTAACAATAATTTTTCGCGTGGCTTATCGTCCTCTGCGAGATTTTTAATAGAAATAAATTCGGACATTGGGGTTGCAACATACTGCTAATTTTATTTTCAAAAAAATCAAAATCAATCCCTTTTCAAAAAAAACTAGGTGCCGTAGGCTCTTATTTTTTCCAAAACAGCCGTAAAATCAGGAGGTAACTGACTTTCGAAATGAATAAACTGTTTGGTTGTTGGATGGATAAAACCTAAGGTTCTAGCATGTAAAGCTTGTCTTGGCATTAATTCAAAACAATTTTGAATAAACTGCTCGTATTTAGGCAATTTACTATACTTCTGTATCTTCATGCCGCCATATGCCTCGTCGGCAAACAGGGGATGACCTAAATGCTTCATGTGGGCCCTAATTTGATGGGTCCTGCCGGTTTCCAATTTACATTCAATTAGTGTGCAGAAACCAAACCTTTCCAATACCTTATAATGAGTAACAGAGTGCTTTCCAACAGTCTCATCCATGTATACAGACATTAATTTTCTATCCTTGTGGTCGCGGGCAAGATTCGCATCAATTGTGCCTTCATTTTCCTTTAAATCGCCCCAAACCAATGCGTTATAGATGCGGCTAATGCTATGATCAAAAAATTGCTTCGCCAAGTACACCAAAGCGTCTTCTGTTTTGGCAATTAGAATTAACCCACTTGTGTCCTTATCTATTCGATGCACTAAACCTGGGCGCATTTCATCTGAGTAAGCCGGCAATTGTTGAATATGATATAACAATGCATTTACCAAAGTACCTGTATAGTTATTAAAACCAGGATGCACGACCATGCCTGCATTTTTATTCACCAAAATGATATCATTGTCCTCATAAGTAATGACAATTGGAATATTTTCCGCAATTAATTCTGGATTTCGTGGTGGATTTGGTAAAACAACAGTAATAATATCTGTTGGTTTAACTTGATAATTGCTTTTAACTTGCTTATCGTTGACTAGGATTGTTCCTAAATCAATGGCCTTTTGAACCTTGGTGCGGGTGGCGTTTTCAATTTTTTGTGTAACATATTTATCCAAACGCATCAAGCCCTGACCCTTATCTGCTATAAATCTGAAGTGTTCAAATAATTCCTGATCTTCTAAAAAATTTTCTTCCAATTGACTATCCATAAAGTCAGCAAAGGTAGAGGGATATTATTATTTGTAATGAAATAATCGCAACTTTACTTATTTTTGCATTAATAAATTATGACAGAAATTAAACAGATGGAAGTAATAACTCATGAATTTTCTTTAGAACATTTTAATTCACAAATCGAATTTGCAATTTCAAATTACAATTCACATGGCCTAAAAGCAGATAACTTTGACAATATTGTAATTGGTGGACTGGGTGGTAGCGGCATTGGCGGCAAAATTGCCAAGGCATACTTTTCCGATAAATCATCATTACCAATAGAAGTTTACAGTGATTATAATTTACCGAAATACACCTCTAAAAAATCTTTGGTCATCTTGTGTTCATACAGCGGTTTGACAGAAGAAACATTGGCATTATACGAACAAGCTAAAAATATTGGATGTACAATTATTTGTATTTCTTCTGGCGGCGATTTATTTGCAAATGCGACCAAAGACAAGTATCCTTTATATGTAGTTGAAACTGGATATCAACCTAGAATGGCTCTGGGATTTTCTTTAACTTATAATTTGCTAATTTTAGGAGAATTATTTGGTGTTGATACTAAAAAAGAATTAGTTAACGCACAATCAATCTACACTGATTGCGCAAATTACCAAGCGTTAGCCAAAGAATACTTGGAAGTTTTTAAAGGCAACGAGAATTTCAAATTTGCCATTGTTGCAGATAACGCAACAGAAGCAGTGGGTATAAGATTTTGCCAACAAATTCAGGAGAATGCAAAAGCAGAGGCTTTTGTAAATGTTTTACCAGAAGCTAACCACAATGCATTTGAAACCTACTACGGTGAATTACCTACCAATTTTATTTTCATTAACAGCCAGACCAATGCGCGCAATACAGGCCGTTTTGCATACTTAAAACACCTACTTGAGAAACAAAATAATAAAGTTGTTGAAATTAATTTAGTAGATGCTTCGATTTACGAATTATATAAAGCTATTTATATTACAGACTGGATATCAATCTATTTAGCCGATAAAAGAGATTCTGATAAAATGCATGTTCCAAATATCATGGGATTGAAAAACTTCCTTAAAACTTTTTAATGAAACTCGTTACCTTTAAATCAAATAATTTAAGCCGTTTGGGTATCTATACAAACGGTAAAATTTATGACAGCAATGCACATAATAGTGCATTACCTGACAATATGCTTAGCTTGCTTAATGGCGGTGAAGCAGCGATGGATGTTATGCGCAAAGCAGAATTGGAAATCCATGAAGGAAAAACGAATATTGAAGGGATAATATATTCAGATTCTATTTTATTAGCGCCAATTCCCAACCCTACAAGCTGTCGCGATGGTTATGCCTTTAGACAGCACGTTGCAGCAGCTAGAAGGAATAGAAATGTTCCCATGATTGCTGAATTTGATGAATATCCTATTTTTTACTTCACTAATCACAATGCTATTCAAGGGCCAGGTGAAATATGGTGCATGCCAGATCATTTTCAAAAACTCGATTTTGAATTAGAAATTGCAGTTGTACTTGGCAAAAAAGGAAGAAACATTAAAGCAGAAAAGACAGATGAATACATTGCTGGATATACCATCATGAATGATATGAGTGCTCGCACACTTCAAATGGAAGAAATGTTATTGAACCTTGGACCAGCCAAAGGAAAAGATTTCTCAACAGTTATTGGCCCCTACCTGATTACTCCCGATGAACTTCAATCATATCTTGTTCCAGCTAAAACAAACCATGCGGGCAACAATTATAACTTAGACATGAAATGTTGGGTAAATGGTGTTGAGGTAAGCAGTGGTAATGTTGGCGACATGGACTGGACCTTTGCCGAAATCATAGAACGATGCGCTTACGGCGTTGATATATGGCCAGGAGATGTTATTGGCAGTGGCACTGTGGGCACTGGTTGTTTCCTAGAGCTCAATGGAACTGGCTTATTGAATGACAAGCAATTTAAACCACAATGGCTTCAAGCAAATGACTTAGTTGAGATGGAAATTACTGGTTTGGGCAAACTTAGCAATACAATAAAAGCCGTTGAAACCGACTTTTCAATACTTGCACTTAAGAAAGCTAAACAAACCGCTTAAATACAATTTTGATATTCGTAAAAGACCAGCATTGTGTTGGTCTTTTTTTTTACTTAAAACAAAAGCAAAAAAAAAGGGCTCAATAAATTTGAGCCCTTTTTTGAATATGATTTAATTCATTTAGTTCGTTACTGTAACCTTAGTAGTTGTTGTTACCTCATTGACTGTAACTTTTACTAGGTAAATACCTTTCGCAACATCTCCAAGGTTAATATTTACAGAGCTATCTGCGCTTGTTTGACTTAATATTTTTGATCCAAGTAAATTATAAACTTCGATTTTCATACTGTTGCCATTGTTATTGCTAACTGTAAAAGTACCACTGTTAGGATTTGGATATATTTTTAATCCTACATTGTTACCAATACTAGTTGTAGAGGTATTCGCTGAAATAGTTTTAGTTATTTCACAATTACATCCTGCACTATTGGTTGCAATCATTTTTACATGAAATCCTCCAGCATATAAATATTGATAGGTAGGAATTTTAGCAAAAGAAGCTCCTCCTTCACCAAAGTACCACTCATATTTAGTATAGGTTGTATTTGATGGCGTAAATTGATATTTTATGAAGCCTTGATTTTGAATTGAAAAATCGCAGGTAGGGGCTTGACTGACAGTAACTGTTTTGAAAACCGTATCAGAACAACCATTAACATAAGAAGCGGCTAAAGAAACAGTATAGGTTGTTGTAGTTGCCGGATTGTATAACCTTTTTGGTGAAGCATCCGTACCTGTACCATTTCCAAAGTCCCAACTATAATTAATATTCCCTTTATCGCCTGAAGTTAAATTCACAAAGTTTAATATTTCACCTGAGCAAATATCAGCGGCTGTAAAATTAGCTTTTGGTTGAATAGCCACTGTTATATCTTTGGAAGTAACACCACTACAACCGTTCGTATAAAGGGCTTGCAGCATAACATTATAACGACCTTCATTCGGCCAAGTACGGGTTACATTCTTTTGATTTGATGTATAATTATCAGAGAATGTCCAAGTATAAGTTGAAATTGGCGCATTTTCAATAGTAGTATTGGTAAATACAGTTGGTATTTTTCCGCAGAATTGGTTCCCAACAAATGCAGGGATTGGTGTTTCTTTAACAACTATTTGTTTGGTGATTGAATCTGTGCAGCCAAATTCTGAAACTGCTGTAAGCTTAACATCGTATGTTTTTGCAATAGCAAATGCATGCTTACCATTTTTGGTTGTTGAGATATTACCATCTGAATAATCCCAAAGGGCACCTTGATCACCTAAAGCAATGGTAGATGTATTTGGTAGTGTAATTTCACTAAGAGCGCATACTGAAGTGCTAGGCGCTGTATATGAGGCAACCGGTTTTGCAAATTGATATGCATTTCTTGTCTGGGTGGCTAAACAACCATTGGCGGAAGCTGTCAGTTTAACAACAAATGCGCCAGGTGCTGCATATAGGTGGGTAGGATTAGATGCAGTTGCATGGGTCGAAGCATCACCAAAATCCCAATCATAGGTCATTGTGCCTGAAGAAATTGTAGATTGATTTTGGAAACGAACAGTTGAACCTTCGCATGCATTTATTGGACGGAATTTTACAACTGGAATGTCACTCACCTGAACAATGATTGTGGTATCTTTCACAATGTCATAAGGAAAACTGGTAGCAACTATTTTAACATTGAAACTTCCTGCCGTTTTAAATTCATGTATAGGGTTTGTGTTATCTGAACTATCACCATCTCCAAAATACCACTTATAAGTACTGGTACCAGAATGAATGGTAGTTGTATTGTCAAAATTAGTGAAATCACCCAAGCAAACAGCACCTTGTATACTAAAATTAGGCTTAGGGGTAGGAACAACTCTAATGGTTCTTTTAATTGTGCTATCACAACCATTAGGTGTATTTGAAATGGTGTAAGAGATTGTTATATTACTATCTAAATAAGTATTTAATCCAGTAAATTTAAATACTGCATTATTACCTGATAGAGGATTTGTAAGCGTATAGGCACTTGGTGGAACAATTGAGCCATAGGTAGTTCTAGCAACTATCGAACTAATAGACCATGTACTTCCAAAATTTGAATTGGTATAATTTGTGGGAGGTGTTAATTCGTACTGAACACTTTTTCCAATTTCAACAACATCTGGTTGCGCAGGCGAACCAACATTTAATTTCCCTTGAAAAATAGCGCCTTTAATCAGCGAAGAGCCGCTCGGAGAGGCATAACTTGTAATAGTTGTATAAACACTATCATTTTGTCTATTTCTATCGTGATCAACATTTAGTATTTTAACAGGCATACTAGAAACAATTTTGTGTGTTAAAAATGCAGCAGGGATAACAATGGTAGTGTCTGCACCAACTGCTAATCCATTCAGATTTACATAATATCCAATTCGGCCTTGTCCTACCATATCCAATCCAAGATTAAAACCTTTTGCAGCATCAGGACCATGGTTTGTTAAATCGAGTGTTAAATCGGAACCTTTGTTGGTACAAATTGGATTTGGACTTAATGAGGCAGTTTTCAATTCCAGGTCAGTTTTACAATCGTTATTAAAACAATATGAAACATCATCAATCCAAAATTGAGAGGCGTAGTTTACACCAAAAATATCAAGGAAGGACACCGCGTTTACACCATTTGAAAAAGTACCTTGAGAAACACCGTCAATAAATACTTCCCAAACATTGGTGTCAAAATTTACATCAATGCCTATTTCGAACCATTGCCCTTGAGGAAAATAGCCCGATAATTTATCGACATAAAAAGATCCATCATCATACATGTAAAAATCTAATGCCCAACTTGAACCGAGGCTAGCACCACCTTGGAAATTAAAATAAGCTGAGTTGCCATAAGGAACTTTCCACATTGAACGAAACTTAAAAGTTCCTGTATTGTGAACACCATTGAATGGAAGCACGATGTCTTGAGGACCGCCGCCGTATGGTGAGTCGTAATAGATTGAATTGCTGCCGCTGAAAGCATCGTCATTCACAATTTGAATATCCTCGGATGTTCCAGGACTGTTGCTCCAGGTTGTCCAGCCAGTGCCTTGGTTTCCCAAATAGTCGCCAACGTTATAATTTTCAAAATCATCTGAAAACGATTGTGAAAATACATTTGGCAAAACAATTGAAAAGATAAAAATAAGTAAGCTCGTTTTTTTCATGATAGTGTATTTTTTGTTTTATTAGTGTAATATATAGTTATTTCAAAATGAAGTATGTAATACTCCAATAATTTATACGAAATTAGGTCAAAAAATCAATACTTGCAATTAATTTGACAATTATCAGTTGTTTTTTTACAAAAAAAATACAATTAAAAGACCCAATAAAATGAGATGGTTAAAATTTAAATTAACCTTATTTAAGTATTTATACTTAAATAAAACAGCTCATTTTAATAATATCAAAATATTGGTTTACAATATTCTACAAACATAAATACGCCAAAAAACAAATAGCTGATTGAAAATAACTGATTATTTGAAGCAATTATCGCTTCAATTTTAAATTATTCATGTTCTTCATCATTTTGCGCATATCACTGAACTGGCCTAATAGTTTATTCAAGTTTTGAATATTTTTACCGCTTCCTTTTACAATCCTATTTTTTCTTGAAGAAGTCAAAATCTCTGGGTTTTTTCGCTCACTAGGTGTCATAGAAAGAATCATGGCTTCAATTCCCTTAAAAGCGTTCTCATCAACATCCATATCTTTTATTTTATTTCCGACCCCAGGTATCATTCCCATCAAATCTTTAATATTACCCATCTTTTTTATCTGTTGTAATTGACTTAAAAAGTCCTCAAAGTCGAAATTGTTCTTGCTTATTTTTTTCTGCAGTCTTGAAGCTTCTTCTTCGTCAAAAACGGATTGGGCTCTTTCTACTAGACTGACCACATCTCCCATACCCAAAATCCTACTCGCCATTCGCTCCGGATAGAAAACATCTAGCGCATCCAATTTTTCACCATTACTTACAAATTTAATAGGCTTATTGACTACTGATTTAATAGACAAGGCTGCTCCTCCCCTTGTATCGCCATCCATTTTGGTTAAAACAACACCATCAAAATCAAGTCTATCATTGAAATTTTTTGCCGTATTAACGGCATCCTGGCCCGTCATTGCATCTACGACAAATAAAATTTCGGATGGATTTAATGCCAATTTAACATTGTAAATCTCTTGCATCATTTCCTCATCGATACTTAAACGACCTGCAGTATCCACAATCACAACATTGTGATTATGTTCTTTGGCATACTTTATAGCGTTAAGCGCAATTTCAACCGGATTTTTATTGTCTATTTCAGTGTAAACACTGGTATCAATAGACGCTCCTAAAACCTTCAATTGTTCGATAGCTGCTGGACGGTATACATCGCAAGCAACCAACAGTGGATTTCTGCCCTTACTTCTGATATATTTGGCAAGTTTTCCTGAAAAAGTAGTTTTACCAGACCCCTGTAAACCTGCAATAAGAATAATGGCAGGACTACCTGTTATATTAATATCTTTTTGATCGCCACCTAACAACTGAATCAATTCATCGTTAACAACTTTGGTTAACAATTGACCTGGTGAAACACTTGTTAAAACATTTTGGCCCAAAGCCTTTTGTTTAACCTGATCTGTAAATTCTTTTGCAATTTTAAAATTAACGTCAGCATCGACTAATGCCCTTCTAATTTCTTTGAGTGTTTCAGCAACATTAATTTCTGAAATTCTACCTTGACCTTTCAGCGTTTTAATCGCCTTTTCAATTTTTAAACTTAAATTTTCGAACATAAAAAAATCACCATTTTTTGAGAATGCAAAAGTAGGTGAAGAAAGGCTTATCGCAAAAGGGTAATTACACCTTCAAGATTAAAATTTTTAGCGCCATCTAAACTTAAGGCCTTTATTTTATAGAGGTAATGACCTTCTTGACAAGGTTTCCCCGAAAAACTCCCATCCCATCCGCTCTGAACATCAAAGGATTCGAAAACTTTTTCGCCCCATCTATTGTAAATCTCCATGTGGTAATCTAGAATTGGATTTCCTGTTTTATTGTAAACAAGGATGGCACTTGGAATAAATACTTCGTTATTACCATCTTTATTTGGCGTAAAGACATTGGGCACCCATACTTGCGATTCGGCGATTAAACAAGCTACATTAGAACGACTGATAACACCTCCCAATGAGTCTTTTACTGCCTCAACATAAAAACAAATAGAATCATCCAACTTATCATCTTTATATTCAAATATATTTGTAATATTATCAACCTTTGACAGGAAATTAAATGTATTTTTATCTCTTAAAAACACCTCGTATTGTTTAATTCCACTGAACCAATATTCATAAGCGTTCCAATTCAATTGATTAATATAATTTGCTGCACTACCTTTCAATAAAATCGTTTTTGAATTGCTACTTTTGGGAGAAAAATTACCACAATGGTCTTCCGCTCTTATTGCATAGTTGTAGGAAAATTCATTCGTATTGACATTAATACCTTTATCGATAAAACCAGCACTATCGCTTGTAGCGTAAAAATTATCTGGACTACTTCCAACAAAAGAACGCGAAATATGATACGTTTTAACATTTTTTACAAATTTATAAGGTAGCCAGCGCGTGTAGGTGGAGGTACCCGATAATACTGTTGCAGCAATTGGTATCACTGGTTGCGAAGGGAATACATATTTTGGTGTTCCACAGGCTGTATTACTTTGCGATTTCCAACGCTTATTTTTCTCTACAGCAATGATATAGTAACAGTAGTTTTTATTGCACAATTGTTTATCAATAAATCTGGTAAACTTACCTTCTACAGAATCGTATAATTTGAATGCACCCCCATTTTCATTTCTATAAATATAGTATTCGCCAACGCCGATATTAGAACCATTATCCCAGCCCGAGTAGGCCAACCAATTTAATCTTAATTCATTGATAGAATCAGTTACATTCAACAGTATTGTACAATGCGATTTGGCTACTTTTCCTTTGACATTGCAATTATCTATGGTATTAATTGTATAACAATACCTTAATTTACTCACATCAATTCCAGTCAGAACTTTAAAAGAGGTATCTAACCTATTGGCAGTTGTAAAGATATTGGTTAGACCAGAGAAATCTTTATAAAGGTTATAGCCAATAAAACGTTTATGCGTTGAGCGAGTCCAATTTATAAAAATATCATTGTTGTTTTGAATGGTTACAAAATTAATTGGAGGAGAAGGCAAGCCAATGGTGTCATTAACAAAAACATATTTCGTAAAAGTATCTATACAATTATTGATATCCCTAACAAACAAAACAACCTGATTGAGTTTGATATTATTAAATGTGAAGGTTGGATTCTGTTTTGTTGAAGAATCTTTGTAGGTATTTGGATTACCAAAATCCCAAAGCCACTGTTTAATTTGAGCATTAGACGGAAGGCTATTGGCCGTAAAATTAATTGAGCCATTATAACAAATCGTGTCCTTATCGGCCACAAATGAAGCGACTGGTGGTGCATACGCTTTAATAAAGAATTTATTCTTTAAAGTATCCTCGCAACCATTGGCACTACGTGCTATTAAAACTGGTTTAAAATCACCGGTGGGATAATAATACTGCGGGGCATCAGAATTATTATCAATCTTACCATCGCCATCAAAATCCCATTTGACGGTTTGAGAACCTAGGCTAATATTTTTAAAAACCACTTTTAGTGCCGAACATCCGGTATCCTTATCAATTGTATAGTTGGCATTAGGAGAACGTTTAACAATAATAGAATCTTTGGGTTTAAAAACGGCCAAACAACCCAGAGAATCTATGACATACAATTTTGGTTTAAATACCTGCTGAGATAAGGAACGATCAAAAATTTGATAAGTATGTTTATTGAAATTAATTGAATCTAGGTATGTCCCGTCACCATATTCTAAATAAAATCTATTAAAATATTTACTTTGGTTTGCAAATTTAACATTCAATTTTTCACAGCCAACAATATTCGTAATTGTGAAGCGAGGTATGGGCCCGATAACGGTTATAAAACCCTTTTTTTCTAAGGTATCACTGCAACCGTATGCATCTACAATTAATCGAACATCACTTCCAGCTGGACCAGTGTTTTCTAAAAAAAGTGTACTTATTGTAGAAAGATTTTCTGTAATTGTATCCCCTTGGCTAAATTTCCAGGAATATTTATAGATATAAGGATGGGTTTTGGCTGAAACTGTTGTAATAATTGGTGCACAATAATTTAAGGTATCATTACTCGTAAATTGTGCTTTTATATTATTCACCACCATGGTGCGATAACCCGTATCTGTGCAAAGTCCATTGCCATAAGTGATAAGACCAATAGAATATACCCCTTCTCTATTAAACGTAATGTTAGGATTTCGTCCGGTATCATTTGGACCAAATTGTCCCGCGCTGGTTGAATCCTTTATAAACCATTTAAATTTAACAGCGTCTGGATCGGATATGTTAACCAAAGCAACTTTCCGACCAACACAACCATAAAAAGGAGCATTAAAACTCGCTTGAACTCCTGAAATCACAGAAAACAATGAACTTGAATCACTACATCCAGATGAGTGGTAATAGCTAAATCCAAAATAGAACGTTCCTGCTTTTTTAACCTTTACTGGCGTAATTAAATTACCTGGATTTTGAATTTTTAGATACGTTGTATCCCAATTCGTTGACCAATAATTGGTAATTTTACTTGGTGTATTATTTTTAAAATTATACTCCATTAATTTAGTAGCCTTAAGTGTTAGGGTAAAAGGATTACACCCTTTGACATCTGAAATTTGGGTTTTATATCTCACACCACTCACAGATAAGCGAGTTTTTAGTCGAAAGGTATCAACACATTTACCTGTTTTAGAAACAACAACACACATAATATTGTAAATTCCTGGCCAAAAAGTAGCAAGATAAACTGAGTCACCAATATCACTTCTGTAATACTTCAAACTATCTTTATGTTGCAAAATCCAAATATGTCTATTGTTTCTGTAATAAGATGTGTCCTCATAAATAACCTTTAACTTAACATTCATACTTCCACATATATTACTATCTTTTACTTCGAAAGTTGGTCGTGGTTTTTGAATGAGTACTTTTTTCTTAAATATCGCAGAGTCCTTGCAGCCTAGCTTGTTATAAGCTAATAACTTAATGGTGTAGCGCCCAGTATCTGGATATGAAAACTTAGGATTCACATTTGTATCGGTACCAAGAATTGAATTATTTAATCCATAAAATGTCCATTTATAGAAATTTCGCGCTTTTGAAGAACCCGCCACCGTTGCATTATTAAAATTAACAAATTCGCCAGGACATGCGGGAATCGGAATCCACGTAAATTTAGGTTTAATACTATCAAGTACGATGGCAGATTTCTGAGTAACCGTATCAATACAACCATTGGTGCCAGTAGCAATCATGCGTATAGTATATTTTGCAAAATACTTTGCTATGGCTTTGAATTGTGAACCTGTTCCTGCTTGAAGGCTTGAATTTGGCAATGAATCAAAAAATAAATTCCATTTTAAGTTTAGTCCAACGCCATTATTTATAACAGAAAAATCATTGGCGATAAATGTATCAGGTTTTAAACAACTAATCGGGTCATTTACTTTAAAAAACGCGAGTGGACCATTCACTGTAACTTGTTTGTTATAGGTTCTTTCAGATTTACAGCCATATTTTTCATCCGTAAACACAAAACTATATTGCCCAATATCGGTAAACTTAAAAGTTTTGATAGTAGGCGTTGAATTGATTACTGAATAAGATCCTGGGGTAATCGTATAGCCCGGATAAGGACTTCTTGAATTGAGGTAACTAACAGTTAGTTGCTGACCACCACAAAGATTTATTCGAGAGAAAGCGACAGCTAAAGTTAAACTATCTGCAAATTGAAGGTAACTGGATTTTTTATGGGTATAAGTACACCCTTTCTTGGTAGTAACTTTTAAAATAACATCGAACGTATCAGTGGTATTATATCTAATGTTCTTGGGTTGATAAGCGAAACTTGAGTTAGGCACAGCTTTAGGGAATGACCAATTCCAAACACTAATTTTATTCTTAACAGTATCTGATAGATTTGTAAAATTTATGAGTTTAGGAATACAACCATTTAATTTATCTGCTAAAAAATCGAGCTTTACAGAATCTGATACATACACAATGCTATCAATTGTTTTCTTTTCAGTGCAACCAAAAGAATCTCGAAGAAAGACAGTCACATTTTTATAACCAGAAGGATAAGTATATAACACTTTTAAGGATTTGGGCCCATTTTTATACAACGTGTTATTAAGTAACCAGTCTCTTGACACCGATTTAAGTGTATTATCAACTAAAGTTACACTATCATTAAAATTACAAATAACCAAGAGGGAGGGGGTTACTTTGATAACAGGTTTAGGTTTTGCGTCAATAAAATTATTTTTGGAAATGGTACATTTAGAACCATCCGTGTAGGTTAAACGCAGCGAAACATTGTATTTGCCTGAAAAACTGAACAAATTGATGTAAGTACTGTCCGAGGAAACATATCCACCACCAACATTCCACTCAAATGTGGTACCCGCTGGAAAATTGGATGCTTTAAATTTAACAACTTGCGGGGCACAAATAATGGTATCATCAGACGAGACTATAACAGCCCCACACTGACCAAACCCCACTGTTGCAATGCTTAAAGCAATCAATAACAGTTTAATTTTAAAAATTGTTTTCAATATAGTTTTAGCAAAAGTACTGATATAATGCAAGGAAAGCAATATTTTTTTATTAGTTTTGCACCCTTAGTAACATCATATCAACAATGTATAGACCAATTTTAACCCTAATAGTTGCTTCAACTTTATTAATTTCGTGCCAATCATCTGATAACAAGAGCAATGCTTCTGATAGCAATTGGCAAAAAATTTATACCATAGCTTATACCAATCACGATTATCCAACAGCCATTGTTGCTTTGAATCAATTATTGCTAACTGATTCAAATAATGCGAATCATTTAGATTCATTGTCAACCTATTATCTTAAAAGAACTCAAAATATATATGGCGGCAAAATAATCGTTGAAAAAGGTCTAAAAATCAATCCAAAAAACTTTCAAATGTTGGAATACCAAGGTTTGATATTAATTGGTGAAGGGAAATTAGCTGAGGCACGTGCAATATTTGAAAAAGCATTTGAAATTTCAAAGAAAAACAAGTTTCAATACATGATAGCAACCACTTATGCCAACGAGAGTAATTTAGCTGAATTTGAAAAAATTGTGGATGGTTTAATTGCCCAAGATTTTCCTTCCGAAAAATTTGAAGCCATGATAGACAACAATAATTCTCAGATGGTTGAGCTAAAGGCAACTTGCTATTTATCAAAAGCTAAATTAAGTAAAGATGCGCCAACCATGATGCGTTATATTGATAGTGCTTTGAAAATTCAACCAGATTATCAGGAAGCATATTACATGTTGGATGAATTAAAGAAAAGAACCGGCAACCAATAGTCGAAAAAGGTTTTAAATCCTCGGTTTCCAATTTACCTCTGAAACACCTTGTTTCAATGCAGTGAAGCGACCCAAAACAAATAGATAATCTGACAACCTATTTAAGTATTGAATAATTAGGGGTTCTATTAATTCAAGTTCATTTAAACGAACTGTCAATCTTTCGGCTCTGCGACAAATGCATCGTGCAACATGGCAATGCGATACCTCTATACTACCTGCTGGCAAAACAAATGAACGGAGTTCGGGCAATTCGGTATTCATTTTATCCATGGCGTCTTCCAATTGAATACAATCTGATTCATGTAAATCTGGAACAATCATTTTACTCGTTATTGAAGATGCAAGTAAACTTCCAACTGTAAATAAACGGTCTTGGATCTCGGAAAGCACAAAAGCATTTTCTTCATCTGAAACAAAAGAACGAAGGATACCTAAATAAGAATTAAGTTCATCAACAGTACCGTATGAATCTATTCGTATATGGTGTTTTGGCACTCGATCCCCACCAATTAACGAAGTCTGTCCTGTATCTCCCCGCTTTGTATATATTTTCATCTTGCTATTTTAAACAAACTGGATTGCATTTTGTTCGAATCTGTCGTTAATTAAATCAGTTTCGATTAAACCGTCGCGCAATCGTACAATTCTTTTGGCGTTAAGGGCAATATCCTCTTCGTGAGTAACCAAAATAATGGTATTTCCATTCTTATGAATCTCTCGGAATAAGGCCATAATTTCAACGGATGTTTTGGTGTCCAAATTTCCTGTTGGCTCATCTGCCAATAGTATACTTGGATTGTTTACCAAACCGCGGGCAATGGCAACACGCTGTCTTTGTCCGCCAGAAAGCTCGTTAGGCTTGTGTTTCATTCGATCCTTTAAGCCAACTTGTATCAATACCTCTTCAGCTCTTGCATTTCTGTCCTTTTTTGAAAACCCTGCATACACTAAGGGCAAAGCCACATTTTCGAGTGCATCCATTCTGGGCAACAAATTAAACGTTTGAAATACAAAACCGATTTCTTTGTTTCTTACCTCAGCCAATTTATTTTCGGTCATTAAACTCACATCGGTTCCATTCAAAATATATTTTCCATTTGAAAATGAATCCAAACAACCAATGATATTCATTAATGTCGATTTACCTGACCCAGAAGGACCCATTAAAGCCACATATTCTCCTTTGTCTATTTGTAAATCTATGTTCTTAATAGCCTGAACAATTTCAGTCCCAACTTTATAAGACTTTTGGATACCAATTATATCTATCAGATGGTTCATTATGATTTCTCAATTACTTTTGGCACTCTAAAATAATCAGAATCCTTTTTAGGTGCATTCAATAATGCATCTTGCCTTGAAATAGTCTCAATTAATTCATCCTTACGGACATTATTTTGGGTATCAGTAATGTATATTAATGGTTCAATTCCATCCGTATTTATTTCATTCAATTTTTCGCAAAGGACTAAGATATTTTCTAAATCCTTTTTGATATTAATCTTGCCTTGCTCATCAAACTCTAAGCGAGCGAGGTGAGCCAATTGTTCAATTTTTTCGTTTGTAATTTCCATCAATTCGGTTTTTGATTTAATTCTTGTTCAATAATAGCAAATATTTTGTTGCGCAACGCTTCGCAATCCTCTCCTTTTAGATGATTGGTTGGTTCTAAACGATGAATTTTATAATGCAAGGTCCGAGGATAAAATTCAAACTTTTCATCTGGCAAAATCTTAAAATTATTATAGAACGTAACTGGCACTATTGGCACACCTAAATCTATTGCCAATTTAAATGCGCCATTTTTAAACGGCTTTAATTTAGGCGCAAACTTCCAGATGGTACCTTCTGGGAAAATAATTACACTATACCCAGCCTTAACACGATCAGCTGCCTTTAAAAAAGATTTGTGAGCGCCAATTGCACTACTGCGATCTACCGCAATATCAACCGATTTAAAAAAGATACCGAACATTGGAATTTTTGCCAATTCCATTTTTGCCATAAAGCAACCTTTTTCAGGAAAGAACAAACCAAATGCTATGATATCAAAATACGAGGAATGATTTGAGACATAAATGGCCGGTTCATTGGGCAATTTAAACTCCGTAAAACCCTTAACACGAACAAAATTAATGATGACTAGAAACCAAGCCCATACTTTTCGCAATCTATTGGCTTTGGGATACCATTTTTCGCGAGAGAGAAATAAAGCAAAAAAAGGATACAATATAAGAAAGCTGGCCGCAAACCAAAAGACAAACCATACAGCACCTAATCTACCCTTCAGTTTCAATTGGCAGGCGTTGTATTTTTAGGTCGAAGAAAATAACCAAATATAGCCGAGAAAAATAAACCTCTCGATCCACCAAGAAATAGATGAAATATGAATTGTTGAGATGCAGAAAAATTATATTTTATATTTTCTAATGCCGTTTTCATTTCCTCGGGAGTCCTTTTTAACCCTGCCTTACTTGCTTTAAATTGATTTTCATAAAAAGCAATGGCATCATTTATATAAAAAGGTTTAAACTGAACCAAATATGAGAATAAAAGTGAAATTGAAGAACCGATAATTATACTTACAAAGAAGCCCATAAAAACAACTTTCCCTAAAACAAATTGCTCGGGATTGCTATCTCTGTATGATTTAATAAAAACAAAAATTCCGAAAACAGGAATCAAAATATATTCAGAGAGCATCACTAGAAATCTTGTTAAGCCCATATCCTTGTATATTCCATTGGTATAAAACAGATATTCAAGCGCCGCACATGCACTGCCGAAAGCAAGACCATAGATCAATATTTTTTTACTCATTTTAAATTGTTTACAAAACTATGACAAAAAGATTTTATAATGCTTTGTTATTTTAAAAAAAAACAGAAATTTGCAGTCATATGGAATTTAAAGATATTGTAGCAATTGCAGGAATGCCCGGATTGTATAAAATTGTTGGTCAAAGACAAAATGGATTAATTGTTGAAGCCTTAGATGGAAGTGGAAAAAAGATACCTACTTCACCAAACACGAAAGTCTCAATACTTTCTGATATAGCAATGTTTACGATGGAAGGCGAAGAAAAATTAGCCGAAATTCTTTTGACTGTTTTCGATCAATCTAAAACAGGTTTACAAGTACCAGATAAGAAAGCAAATGACGATGCTTTTCCTCAATTTATTGGCAAGGTTCTACCTAATTACGACAATGAGCGCATTTATCTTTCTGATATGAAGAAGTTGGCTAATTGGTATAATATTTTGAAAGACCAATATGATTTTGAATCATTGCGCAAAGAATTATCTGACGCCAAATCTGCAGAAACCGAAGAAGGAATTACTGACAAACCAAAAGTAGAAGTTAAAGCGAAAGCTGATAAAGTAATTAAAAACACCAATGCCAAAGGGGACAGTAAAAGCAAAGGCAAGGCGGTAGGAACTATTCGTAAAATGGCTTAACCTAGACTAGAAACAATATATTTTAAAATTAACCCCGCTTAAAGTGGGGTTTTTCTTTGCTAAAGATTTAGCATTTTAAGCGCAGTTACTGCCGCTTCAACACCTTTATTACCATGTTTGCCGCCACTTCTATCAATTGCTTGTTGAAGTGTATCTGTGGTCAGAACACCGAAAATAACTGGGGCACTATAATCAAGTGATACGCGCATAATGCCGTTAGCTGTTGCATCGCATATAAAATCGAAATGCCGGGTTTCTCCTTGAATAACACAACCAAGGCAAATGACAGCATTTACTTCCGCTGTTTCAAATAAATGTTGCGCACCAAAAGCCAACTCGAAGGTACCAGGAACCGATTTAAGTATTATTTGATGGTCTTTTGCTCCTGCTTTGACAAGGGTTTCGATTGCACCTTGCAGCAAGGCATTGGTAATTGTTGAATTCCATTCAGAAACAACAATGCCGAAGTTGTAATCTTCGGCATTGGGAATCTCGTTTATATTAAATTCTGAAAGGTTCTTTAATACTGTAGCCATTCTAATTTATTCTGCAGTTTTAGCCTCAGCTCTACCAATAAATTTATCGATATCGTTATTGCCTTCAGCATCCTTGTATTCTTTTTTCAGTTTATTGTAGATGGTCAAAGCTTCTTTCCACTCATCTCTTTTTTCATGAATTCTTGCGGCTTTTTTGTACCACCATACCGCGGTAAATTCTGTATTGGCAGATTTTGCAGCTTTCGTGTACTGACTTAATCCTTTATCTAAATCTTTGTTTTCAACATAAGCATCTCCAAGTAAACCTATGACTTGTGTGCTCATTACCTTATCAGAAAAGCTAACCTTTTCAAGATATTCAATCGCCTTTTTATAATCGCCCGTGTAAAGAAATGAAGTTCCAGCCATGTAAGCTGCCAAGTTACCTGCTTTGGTCCCACTGAATTCGTCAGCAAGTTTTGGAGCCATTTTAGCAACTGTATAAAAAGAATCCATATCAAACAAAGTTTGTGCCTTGTAAATTGCGGTTAAACCTCTTTCTTCTTTTGGCATTTTGTATAAAAACTGATAACATATTCCTGCTATTACTAATACCAAAACCCCAAGGATTCCATATACTAATGTTTTATTTTGACCATTCAGCCAATTCTTAATTTTATCTACGAACAAACTTGCTGATGAAGGTCCTTTTGGAGCCTCTTCTTGTTCTATGTATTGTTCTTCTATTTCTTCGTTGTTGCTCATGTAATGATTGTTAATATAATAAAAAGTGTGCGAAAATAGTTAAATTTATTTAATAAATCTAATCCATTATGTATGGATATTCCCCATCATAAACATTGGTATATAACTCAGAAGCATCAGGATAAGGTGAAGTTTCAGCAAATTCAACAGAAGCATTAACTTCAATCATTAACCGTTCTTCAATTGCATCCAACTCAGCTTCTGTAGCCATGTTGTTTTCAAGTATAGTTGCCTTGGTTGTTTCTAAGGGGTCTAAGGACTTATAATGCGCTACTTCATCTTTAGTTCTGTATGTTGCAGGATCGCTCATGCTATGCCCTTTGTATCGGTAGGTCTTTATTTCTAAAAATGTTGGCCCATCACCTTTTCTTGCTCTGTCTGCAGCTTCTTTAATTGCATCATGAACGGTTTCACATTTCATACCATCCACTTGGAATGATGGCATTTCATAAGCAGAACCTATTTTATAGATATCCAAAACATTCGTAGTTCTCTCAACCGAAGTACCCATGGCGTAATCATTATTTTCGCAAATGAAGATCACAGGCAGCTTCCATAACATAGCCATGTTGAAGGCTTCGTGCAAGGCACCTTGACGAACGGCACCGTCTCCCATAAAACAAACACACAAATTTTGAGTGCCTAAATATTTTTCGGCAAAGGCAATACCAGCTCCTAAAGGAATTTGTGCACCAACGATACCATGTCCTCCTAAAAAGTTATGTTCTTTGCTAAACATGTGCATACTTCCACCCTTTCCACTCGTACAGCCTGTGGCTTTTCCATATAACTCGGCCATTACTGCATTGGCTGTTACGCCAAGCGCCAAGGCGTGACCATGGTCACGATAGGCTGTTATGAATTTATCATCCTTCGTTGTGGCACTTACCATTCCCGCGACAATAGCCTCCTGTCCAATGTATAAATGACAAAAACCTTTGATCTTTTGTTGACCATACAACTGGGCTGATTTTTCTTCAAATCTTCTTACCAGCAACATTATTTCATACCATTTGAGGTATGTTTCCTTATTAAAATTTATTTTTGCAGCCTTGGCCATATTTTTTATTAATGATTGGCAAAAGTAATAATTAAAACTTACCCCAACAAACAAGTGCGAATAAACCATCTATCTTTATACAATTTTAAGAATCACGCGGAAATAAAAATCGACTTTAAAGCCGATATTACCTGCATAACAGGCAAAAATGGAATAGGCAAAACAAATATTTTAGATGCCGTTTACCTGCTGAGTACTTGCAAAAGTTATTACAATGCCATTGACTATCAGTTAATAAAACACGGTGAGACAATATGTGCCATCAATGCCGATTTTTCAAATGGGCAACAATATGATTTGCAAATGCAGATTGAAAATGGCAAAAAGAAAAAATTAAAAAAAAATGATAAATTTTACGAAAAGTTAATTGACCACATAGGTTTGATTAATGCCGTTATAATAACACCAGGTGATATAGAACTGGTATTGGGCCTTAGTGAAGACCGCAGGCGATATATCGATATTTGTATTAGCCAGTGCGATCGCGTTTATTTAAATTGTTTAAGCGAATACAACAAAGTGTTGGATCAACGCAACAGACAATTGAAATTATTTGCCCAACACAGACATTTTGATGAAATACTTTTGGATAGTTTTAACGCAAAATTGATTCCAGCAGGAAAATACATATTTGATAAAAGAGTCGAAGTACTTTCTAAAATCAACGGATATTTTAATGAATATTATCAGACCATTACTTCGGGAAGCGAAAATGTATCCTTGCGTTATGATTCAGATTTGTTACATCAAAACTTTGAACAATTACTCAGAGAGAATACTGATAAAGACTTAGCCTTAGAGCGCACTTCAAAAGGTTTGCACAAGGATGATTTAGTTTTTGAAATCAATGGATATCCACTCAAAAAATTTGGATCAGAAGGTCAAAGTAAATCATTTATAATTGCTTTAAAATTGGCGCAATACAGGTACTTAACAGAAGTTTTAAATACTCCACCTATCCTATTATTGGATGACTTATTTGAAAAGATAGATGAGCAAAGGGCTCAACAATTGATTGATTTAATTTCCACCGACAAATTTGGTCAAATACTCATTACTGATACCCATGAAGAAAGGGTGAGAAAACATTTTGAAAATGCTTTAAAAAGTATCAACTTCGTAGGATTGTAATTGACTACCTTTTCCATGAGCAACAAACCCAACCACCAATTTACTATTGCAGAGGCCCTTCAAAATTTGATGAGTGACAAACGCATCAACAAAGGTATCACAGAAAGTACCATTAAAGAAAAATGGGAAGAAATGATGGGTAAGGTAATCGCACAACATACTTCTACCATGTACATGAAGGGTACTGATTTGGTTTTGTATTTTAATTCTTCCATTATAAAAAATGAATTTATTTACAACAGAGAAAAAGCTGTTACACTAATTAATGACATGATGGGTTATAACGCCATAACAGATATCATTATTAAATAAATTTTACACTTTATGGCCGATTTGAAACTTAAACCTTTGAATGCTGGATGGCTATTGGTTATTGTATATGGCGTTGGCTTGGCAGGGTTCTTTTTTAGTGAAACCCAGCCGATAATGAACCAACTGGTTTGGGTGAATATACTTTTTACTTTTGTCACACTTTTTTGTTACCATAAAAAATGGACAAAAGAATTTGTTTTTGCTGGATTAATGGTTGCGTTGATTGGTTTTTTATTAGAGGTAATAGGCGTTAAAACAGGTTATATATTTGGCTATTACCAATATGGACCGGCGCTTGGCTATTCATTGTGGGATACCCCAATCATGATGATGGTCAATTGGATTACTGTCATCTATATCACGCGACAAATTGCGGAAATGATCGCTAAAGACGCCTTTCTTGTAAGTTGTATTGCAGCAATATTAATGGTTGTAATGGATTATTTCATAGAACCATTTGCTATTAAACATGGTTTATGGCACTGGAATAATGGACTAGTCCCTTTGCACAATTACGTTGGATGGTTGGTATCCGGAATCGTCATTCAATATTTATATATACGCGCTATTAAGTATCCTCCCAATAAACTTTCTCTGCCTGTATATTTAATCCAATTGGCCTTTTTTATTGTACTCTATTTTTTGGGAATTTAAACCAAAAATAAATTTAGTCAATCTGAAAAAATATTGAGTATTTCTTGGCATTATCAGAATTAGCAATAACTGCTAATTTAAGTAATAACTTTATTTGAACAGCATGTAAAGCTGGAGTTTAATTATATGAGGATTTAACTTTAATACAAAAAATCAAGCTGCAAAAAAAAACGCCTTCAGAAAACCTGAAGGCGTTTTTAGTATCGTATTAATTATTATTCTATCACTAATTTAGATGAAGACTGGAAACCTTCGCCAGCAACATTTACTAAATACATACCATTGCTTAATGCATTGGTTGAAATAACAATGTTGTTTTTACCATTGATAATTTCAGTATTCATTGTTTTTACAACTTTTCCTGACATATCAGTAAGTGTAACAATAGCGCTTGTAGATTTATTAGAGTTCATAGAAATCACCACTTGTGAGTTTGCTGCAGCAGGGTTAGGATATGCTTCAATTAAAGCAACTTCTTTGCTAGAATTTTTAACCGCTAAATTGGCTGTGGTAACGTGGAATCTGAAATAAGGAAATCTGATAATTGGCAAGTTATTTCTTGTCCAAGAGTAACCGTACATTGTTGGGGTAGCCAGTGTAGAATATCTCACGAAGTCAACAACGAAAACACCATTGTTATAAATTCTTTGTGAATATTGGTTTCTATAAGTTCCAACTGTATCGGAAGGGTATGAACTTGGTCCAGAAGGATCTGTACAAGCTATATACTGGAATCTGTTGTGTTTGTTGCCAGAAAAATCCATGCCATTAAAACCAACGGTATCAAAAGGAAGTGTTGTTGGATAAGTAGAACCAGGTTGGTAATTAAAATAAATACCAAACCAGTTGTTACCACCTGTTGTATTACTACCGTTTATAATTTCATTACAAGCAAATTTCATAGAACTGATGTTACCACCAACACTGCTATCTAGTATACCCAATGATTCAGTATGTAATTTTTTCACTGTAGTACCTGAAGGAATGTTATTTACTTTGTCATAAGCAACAGTTGCGAAAGGTTCATTGAAATAATGGTACATATCGCCACTTCTAAAAGAGTAAAAATTAACATTATCCAAAATATTAGGATCTAAATTTTTTCTAGTGTACAAATAGTTTAATTCAATTGAATCGACAACATACCTAGTGTATTTAGTGGTATTGTATGGAGAACCCGCATAAATAGGATTTCTTGGATCGAAAATCATACCAGCACCCATTGTTTGAGGACCATTGAAACCATCTGTATATGCAAAATTGATAGCACTGTCAGCCCAAATTGCATTAACATTCAAATTTCCTGAATTGAAATCTAATGGAAATGAATTGAATGCAGATGAAGCTTCTGCAGGGTCAAACCAACCAGCAGCAGCATCTCTTTTTATAGTTAGGTTACTCTTTTTAGATGTTTGAAACATTGAATTGTTTTTGGACTCCATCATAACAGTTGGAGTGGGCACTTGTGCACTTACTTTTAAGGCAAATAGCACTAGTACGGAGAATAATACTTTTTTCATGATATAAAATTTTATAATTAATTTTCAAAGGTAATAAAAAAATGATAATTTATTTATACAAAATAAAAAAAAAATGTCAGTGGATGGTCATAAATCGCCACCCATGGGGCGTATTAAAATCTCCTCCATAACCATTCGCTTTCTGTTGGACAAGGCAAACCAGACTGTTTCTGCTATATCTGCAGGTTTCATAAACCTATTCTCAGGCAAATCGGTGCCCGACCAACTATCGGTTAAAGTAGCGCCAGGCAAAATACTCGAAACACTTATTTCATAGGGCATGAGTTCTTGTCTCAAGACCTTAGAAAACCCCAATAAAGCATGTTTACTGATACAATAGCTACCTCCGTTAACATAAGGCACAATGCTGGCTGTAGAACACATGTTGAATATATAACCTGCTCTTTTTTTAATCATTAAAGGAACAATAGCCCTTGTCAAATAATAGGGTGCCGCAACATTTAATTGCATTTGCAATTCAAAATTACCATCAGCTTCTCCGTGAATAGTGCCTGGTAAAAAAACACCGGCATTATTCACAAGTACATCAATTTCACTAGTCAGAGACTTAACTTTTTTCGAAAATATTTCCACATTTTCCTGACTACTAAAATCTAATAAGGAAATATCGAGTTGCGTATCGAATTTTTGCTTTAACAGCGCGAGTTCTCCCTCACTTCTAGAGACTGTAAAAACCTTGTAATTTTCGTTTAATAATTTCTCTACAATCGCAAGGCCAATACCTTTCGAACCTCCTGTTACTATTGCATTTTTTTGCATGTTTCAAAAATAAGGTTCCTTTGCAGTATATTTACACCCTTTTTTAACATCAATGAATTTAAGTTTCTTTTATCATTTTGGAAGGTATCTCATGTTTATAAGAAGCATGTTGTATAGACCCGAAAAAATGAATGTTTTTTTTCAACGTCTATTTGATGAGATGAGCAAAATAGGAATTGGGTCTTTGCCAATAGTTGCTATTACCTCGCTATTTATAGGAGCAGTTACCACTGTTCAAACAGCTTACCAATTGGTGAGTGGGCTTATATCCAAAACCGTAATAGGCACAATTGTTTCGGACAGCACGATGTTAGAGCTCGGGCCAACTATTACATGCCTTGTTTTATCAGGTAAAGTAGGTGCGCATATTTCCGCCGAAATAGGCAACATGCGCATAAGTGAGCAAATAGATGCACTTGAAGTAATGGGAATTAATGCACCTGGTTACTTAGCTCTACCTAAAATTCTAGCTGGTATTATTATGATTCCGGTTTTAAATATTATTGCGATTACATTAAGTATTTACGGTGGGTATATGGCTGGGGAAATGTCGGGCATACTAACCCATGAACAGTTTGTTATAGGCGCACAGTCTTCCTTCAAAGGATTTACTTTAGTTTTCAGTATGATTAAGGCCTTTACCTTCGCTTTTATTATTACTTCGGTAAGTAGTTACCAAGGTTATTTTACTAAAGGTGGGGCACTTGAAGTAGGCGAAAGCAGCACGAAAGCGGTCGTTTACAGTTCGGTACTCATCTTGTTTTTTGATTATTTATTGGCCGAATTATTATTGTAATAGAAAACAAATGATTGAATTAAGAAACGTCAATAAGAGCTTTGAGGACAAGCAAGTCTTGTTTGATATAAATGCCCAATTCTTTAGCGGAAAAAACAACTTGATAATAGGTGCAAGTGGCGGTGGCAAAAGTGTTATGATGAAATGCATGGTAGGCCTTGAACGACCAGAAAGTGGTCATATTGAATTTGACAAACGCGATATGCTTTCCTTAGATGAGCAGGAATTAAGAGAGGTAAGGCGAGAAATTGGCATGTTATTTCAAAGCACAGCACTATTCGATTCCTTAACCATCGAACAAAATATTGCTTTTCCATTGCAAATGTTTAGCAATATGACGCCCGCAGAAAGACGCGATCGTGTGAACTTTTGCTTAAAACGTGTCAATCTTGAAAATATCAATAAAAAATTTCCAAGTGAAATTAGTGGAGGCATGAAAAAAAGAGTTGGCATTGCCCGTGCAATTGCTTTAGATATTAAATATTTATTTTGCGATGAGCCTAACAGCGGCCTTGACCCCATTACCTCTCGACTGATTGATGCGCTTATTGATGAGATTACAAAAGAATATGGTATCACCAATATTATTAATAGCCATGACATGAAAACAGTATTTGACATTGGCGACCATATCTTATTTATGTATAGTGGCAAAGTGCGCTGGCAAGGGGGCAAGGAAGATTTGAGACAAGCCCAAAAAGAAATTAAAGAATTAGACGAATTTATAAAAGCAAGTTATTTCCATTAAAAAAAATGTTACAGTTAATTAAGAAAATAGTTCCCGTATTTGTATTTGCCATTTTACTGCAGTCGCATAAAACTGACGAAGGCATGTTTCCCCTCAGTCAGTTGAATCAGGTGGATTTCAAAGCGGCAGGATTCAATATCTCGCAAAACGATGTTTATAACCCAGATGGAGTGGCACTTACTGATGCCCTTGTTAGACTTGGAGGATGCACTGGTTCATTTGTTTCAAAAGATGGACTGATTGTAACGAATCACCATTGTGTGTTTGGTTCTGTCGCTGGTGTTAGTAATAAAGACAATGATTATCTAGAAAACGGTTTTTATGCCGCTGACAAAACAAAGGAATTGAAAATTGGATTAACTTGTCGCATTACGAAAAGTTATGAAGATGTGAGTTCAAAAGTATTAGATGGTGTAAATGCTGGGATGAAACCCGCCCGCAAAAATGAAATCATTGCTGAGAATATTGCAACCCTAAAAAGTATTGAAGAGGCTAAACACCCAGATATGGCAATAGAAATTAGCGAAATGTTTGTTGGATATAGCTATACTTTATTCAGATATCAAACCCTTAAAGATGTTCGACTAGTATATGTTCCGCCTCGTACCATTGGTGAGTTTGGTGGAGAAACAGACAATTGGGAATGGCCAAAACATGCAGGTGATTTTAGTTTTGTAAGAGCTTATGTTGGAAAAGATGGCAAACCTGCGGATTATAGCATTGATAATATTCCATATACTCCCAAAAAACATTTAACTGTTAATCCAAAGGGCACCAAAGAAAAAGACTTAGTCTTTATATTAGGATATCCAGGCACAACATACCGACATGAACCTTGGCAATTTTTAGAGTATCAACAAGAGTTTGTGCTGCCTTTTATCAGCGAGTGGTATGGCTGGCGAATGAACAAAATGGAAGAATTGGGCAAAACAGACAGAAACCGTTATTTGAGATTAGCTGGCAATTTAAAAAGTCTTGCCAATACAAAGAAGAACTTTGAAGGCAAATTGTTTGGTCTTAAAGAAACAGGTTTATTAAACACTAAAAAAGATGAGCAGGAGAAATTACAGAATTTAATGGAAGGCAAACAAGATACCCGTTTCTTTACTATTATAGACAGTTTGTATAGTAAACGTTTGGCTACTGCACAACACGATTTATTGTTAAACCGATTTAATATTGACTGTGGCACTTTTACCGCAGCTCTTATTATAGAAGCGAATAAATTAAGTAAGGAGAATTTACCAAAAGGTAAATTACCTAAGTCCAGTGACAAGGTATTTTGGAACAAATGGAAAAGTGATGTAACCAAAATATTAAAAGAAAAATACCGCATCACTGATAGAGAATTAGATGAGGCAACCTTTGGCGAATTGGTAAGAAGGGGTCATAATCTACCCCAAGCTTCGCGAATAAATTCTCTTAAAAAGATAAAGAATCCAGCTCAATGGACTGTCAAAGCATTTAAAGAAAGTTACTACGACGAACCCGATAAGCTCTATAAAATGTTAGATAGTGTGCCTTGGATAGTCTATAAAAACAAATCTCAAATGAGTGTTTTAGCAGCTCAAATGCGTCCAGAACTCATACAGCTATCCGATTATCAAACTATACAAAATGAATTATTAGACGATCAATTGCCTTTACTTTTAGATGCAAAATTGAAATACGGAAAGAAAAAATTTGTACCAGATGCTAACAGCACTTTGCGCTTTACTTATGGTTATATTAGTGGCTATAAAGAGGGTTTGAATAAACACAGAGAACCATATACCCATAGGAAAGAAATATTTGAAAAGAATGCAACTGACAATGTTGATTACCGATTATCGATTCCGGTGCGCGATCTTTTGAAAACGGAAGTCATTGCTTCAGAATTACTCGACCCAGAGACCAATGATTTGGTAGTCTGTATGCTTTATAATTTAGACACAACAGGCGGCAATAGTGGCAGCCCTGTGATGGATGCGAATGGTCATTTGGTGGGCGTTAACTTCGACAGAGCGTATACCGCGACTTTGAATGATTACAGTTGGAATGCGGATTACAGCAGAAGTATTGCAGTAGACATTCGCTATGTATTATTTACCATGAAGTATTTGAACCATGCCGATAATTTGTTGCAGGAAATGGGTGTGAATCTATAGAAGTTAGATTCAACTTTTAGTCATTGTGAATCCTGATATAACAGGCAAATTATAATAACAATTATAAGAAGTCTGGTATAAGGTATTGTCTGAATTTAATTCATGTTTACTTAAATAATATTTTGTAGTAGTACTATCCTTATCAAAAACATTTACAATAAAGTACTTCTTATTGGCGTGTCCTATAATTTTAGTATCATTCCAACATAAACTATCGATAGTATCCACAATAATTATTTTACTTAATTCTTTATTCATCCTTTGTACCAAAAAATAAGTTCTTGTGTCGAGATAGATGTTCTTATTTAGTGCAAATTCATCGCTAATATAACCTTCAGATGACCTATTCGTCTCTCCATCTATCATAGAAGACAATCTAAAGGGAAGTGTAATTATGTAAAATCCAACAAACAATATCATCGTTATAAATAAAACCCCCATAACGATGTGTTTTGTGATTTTCATTGCTTATCTAAAACTGAAACTACATTTTAAATCGTATTATTCTCTCCAAATTTTTGCTGATAGTCGAGGCGCGACTTACGTATAACCTCATAAGCTTCTTCTCTACCATAAACACCTGCTATTTCAACAGTTGGCAGCTCGGCTCCAGGTATCGTCTTATAAGTTAAGAAATAATGTTTCAAACGGTTGATTAGTACATCAGGAACATCCGTTACATCTAGCCAGTTGGCGTATACCTCATCACTTTTTAACACTGCTATAATTTTATCATCCGCTTCGCCCTTATCTATCATTCTAATTCCACCAATGGGAATTGCATGTAGTAAAAAATCTCCATTGGGAATATTCGGTTCGCATAGCACACAAATATCCAATGGGTCGCCATCGCCCTTTGCAATTGTTCTACCGGTTTGTTGAGAAGCAAATTCAGCGATTAAAGTTCCACAATAAGTTTGAGGAATAAAACCATATAATGCTGGGGCAACATTCGAAAATTTTTGAGGTCGATCGATGATCAGGAAACCACTTTTTTTATCAATTTCGTACTTAACGGTATCGCTTGGTACCACTTCTATGTAGGCAGTTACTTCTTTTGGCAAATTATCACCAGGACTAACGCCATGCCACGGATGGGCTTTAAATTGATTAATATTTTGCATACTTATTTATCAAACAAATACGCTTTCAATTCAACTGCGTCTTCAGGCTTAAGTTTACCAGCCATTACCAATCGCACTTGTCTTCTGCGCAATGCACCATCATACTTCTGTGTTTCGGCTTCAGTTTCAGGCTCTAATTGTGGTACGACTACCGGTCTATTTCTGGAATCTATGGCTACGAATGTATAATAAGCATCGTTGCATTTATAACGCTCACCTTTGGGAATATTATGAGCATATACTTCGATATATACCTCCATACTTGTATTGAATGCGCGTGTAACATACGCTTCGAGGGTTACAACATCACCTAATTGAATACTTTCTTTGAAAGAAACACCGTCTACACTTGCAGTGACTACAATACTATTGCTGTGTTTTTGAGCAGTAATGGCCGCAACAATATCCATCCAATGGAGTAACCTTCCTCCCATTAAATTGTTGAGTGTGTTGGTATCATTGGGTAATACCAATTCATTCATAATAGTAAAAGAATCTGAAGGTTTTTTAACAATTGTCATTTTGCAAAACTACTAAAAATAACAGAGAATTTGGGTTAACAAAATACTGATGATGCTATAATTAAATTGAATTAAGGGTATTCCGTTTGAATTTTTAAGTAAAACAAGAAGCCTTCTTAAAGTTCATAACTATAAACGATAGGATTTATGTAATATTTTTTAGAAACAATTTCAATTATATTATCTTCGCGCCATGAGCTATAAAATTGCACCAAGTGTCCTATCAGCTGATTTTGGCAATCTTCAAAGAGATATTGAAATGATTAACCAAAGCGAGGCCGATTGGTTTCATATCGATATTATGGATGGTGTATTTGTTCCCAATATCTCATTTGGTTTTTCTGTATTAACACCACTAAAAAAACACGCTACAAAACCTTTAGATGTTCATTTGATGATTGTTAATCCTGATCAATATATCACTAGGTTTGCAGAAGCAGGAGCGTCAGTTCTATCAGTGCATATTGAAGCTTGCAACCATTTACACCGCAGCATACAAGCCATTAAAGGTGCTGGAATGAAAGCAGGCGTTGCGATCAATCCTCATACCAATGTAATGAATTTAGAGGATGTTGCTGGCGACATGGACTTGGTTTGTTTAATGAGTGTCAACCCTGGATTTGGTGGACAATCATTTATAGAAAACACATACCGCAAAATCGAACAACTAAAAAATATGCAAGCTCGCTTAGGTGTTAATTTTGAAATTGAGATTGATGGTGGTGTAACCCTTCACAACTACAAAAAGCTTATCGATACAGGCGCTACCGTATTAGTAGCTGGCAATACTGTTTTTGGCTCCGCAAATCCTTCTGCCACAATTTCTGCATTAAAGCAATAATTTAAAACAAAATTCGTTCAATCCACATTCACAAGCCGTATTGAAACCGTTTTTTGTTGCCATAGCCCTTCTATTTTTCAGTCTTAATTCGATTGAAGCCCAAACTAATCAGAATAGTTTTATAAAGGGCAAAGTAGTAGATAAAAGCAATCAACCGCTGCCTAACACCAATATTGTATATAATCTTACGAATGTTATATACCACACTGATAGTGCAGGGAATTATATTGTACCATACATAGAAGGCAATAAAAATACAATTACTTTTACGCATACTGGCAAAGTGAGTCGATCTTTCAAGATTCCGTATCTTAAGGAGAATGAAGAATATGAAAACAATGTTACACTTATCGACAGTAATTATGTTATCGAAAGAGTGATATTTACCAATAAGCGACCTGAAGAACCAACAGGGCACATTGTATTTAAACCTGTTGTGAATGGACCAGGTGTTTCTGGTGATTTTATGGATGGCATTAAAACCTTAGCTGGAGTTGCTTCGGGCAATGAGTTAAGCTCTCAATACAATGTGAGAGGTGGCAGCTATGATGAAAATTTAATTTATGTAAATGATATTGAAATATACCGCCCACAATTAATTCGCAGTGGACAACAAGAAGGCTTGAGCTTTATTAATGGTGATTTAGTGAGTGCAGTTTCTTTCTCTGCTGGAGGTTTCGAGGCAAAATATGGCGATAAATTATCTTCTGTGCTAGACGTAACCTACAAAACCCCAAAGAAAACTTCAGGCGGATTTTCAGGTGGGTTACTTGGTGGCTCGGCTTACATCGAAGGAATTAAAACAATAGATGACAAATTGCGGAAAGGTTCCAAATTTACCCGATTTACATATCTTGTAGGTGCTCGTTACAGAGGCAATAAGAATATTTTAAACTCTGCGGATGTTGTTGGTTCATATAAGTCGCGATTTAGCGATTTTCAATCCTTGTTCGTTTATCATCTGAATAGAAACAACAGAATAGAATTGTTAATTAATTTAGCGCAAAACAGGTATAAATTGGAGCCCGAATTACAACAAACAACATTCGGTACTTTACAAAATTCACTTCAATTGCGCATTGGTTTTGAGGGTCAAGAAATAATGGATTACAACAGTGCGATGTCTGGTATTTCATTTGTTCATACGACTAAAACAACCGAATTGAAATTCATCGCATCCGCTTTTATTTCGCAAGAAAGCGAGCATTACGATGTGCAAGGGGCCTATCAAATAAGTCAAGTTGATAACAATCTTGGCTCCAGTAGCTTTGGCAATGCCACTACCCTTTTAGGCCTAGGCTATTTTATAAACCATGCCCGAAACGATTTATATTTTACGGTTGCTAATTTAGCACATCAGGGCGTTAAAAAAATATTAGTAAATGGTAAAACGACCCGTCTATTATGGGGCATCAAATACCAATCGGAGGTTATTCATGATAGATTTAAGGAGTGGAAATACAGTGATTCGAGTGATTATAACATGGCTTACAATTCACAATTCAACAAAACTTTAGAGATCAGCGAATACATTAATTCAAAAACAGATATTATCAATCACAAATCATCAGGATTTGTGCAATATCAAAAAGGATTTGGAGAATTTAACCAAGTCAATTTCACACTTGGCACACGTTATCACTACTCAAGTTTAAATGAACAATCCCTTATTTCTCCGAGGGCACAATTATACTTTGAGCCCAATAGGGCATTCAATGCCCGTCACCGAAATGACAGTGTTTCAAAAAGAAAAAACACCTTATTAAAATTTGCTTTTGGCTATTATTATCAACCGCCTTTTTACAGAGAAATGCGGAATTTCGAAGGAAAAATTAACACAAACTTAAAGGCCCAACGCAGCATCCATGGTGTCTCGGGCATCGAATTTGGTTTTAATAAATGGGGCAGACCTTTTAAATTGATGATAGAAGGCTACTATAAACAATTGGACTACTTAGTACCCTACTTACTAGACAACGTTCGAATACGCTATTATGCAACCAACACTGCACGAGGATATGCGACAGGCATTGACAGCAGATTGAATGGTGAATTTATTAAAGGCATTGAAAGCTGGATTAGTTTAAGTGTCTTAAAAACAGATGAAAAAATAATGTATGTCAAAAATGGCAATGCAATTGAGTCGCCATTTCTACGCAGACCAACAGATAGACGTGTAAGTGCGTCCATTTTATTTAGAGATGAACTTAACAGAAACCCAGATTACAGAGTCAATTTAATGTTAAATTTTGGCAGTGGATTGCCTTATTATTTAGGTGGCGATGCAAGATATACGCAGGGAAACCGTTTACCTACCTATCGAAGAGTCGATATTGGATTTAGTAAATTGTTATTAGGCGGTAAAAGCATTAAGCAATTAGCCTATGCAAAAAAACATGAAAAGGATGGACAGAGATTTGAATCTCTTGAATTAGGTGTTGATGTGTATAACCTACTACAAATTAACAATGTGATAAGTTATATATGGGTAAAAGATTTCCAAAACAACACTTATGGTGTGCCCAATTACTTAACCGGTCGTAGATTGAATGTTAAACTAATCGGGAAGTTTTAATTTTAATAATTGCGCCATTTAACTAACCATTAAGTTCGTTTATAAACTCTGATATAATCTACAATAAATTGATTGAATCGAAAATCAGATGGTAAAAACTTGAGGTAATTTTGGTCGAAACTATTGTTGAGTATAATTACCATTTCATCATCCAACCATTTGCGTAAGCGTTTATTTACACGAATATAATTCACCAATTTACCGTCGGTATAAAATTTAATAAATTTGGGACTCCATTCACATGCATAGATATGAAAAACAGAATCTGTATTATTGGGTAAGTTTATTTTCTTAGATAAAAACCCACGGGATCGTTTGCCATCTTTACCAAAATGTATGGTTGCATATTGATTATGAATGGTGCCTTTCCCTTTCTTTCCATACATTTCAAATATGTCAATTTCTGGTGGCCAACGGTGAGCTCCGGTAAGCCAAAATGCAGGCCATGTCGCAGCGCCACTTGGATTCATAGACCGAATTTCGAAGTATCCGTATTTCTGACTAAAGGAGACATCGGAATTGATCAAACCTACGGCATAAGGAATCGTAAATGTCGTGTCCGTTTTTACAAATTTTTTAGGACTATAGGCCCCGCCTAAATACAATAAACCATGCTTTGTTTGAATTTCATTATTCGAATAATATTGGTGAAGATAAGCACCATGATACTCGCCCCAAGGCTGTCCTTTTCGCCATTTATGCGTATCTAAAGTATCAAAATTATCAAAGAAGGTCAGAGTCCAACCTGGCTTTAAAGATGAGCTATCGGGTAATTTAGTTTCTGGTTTACTAATTGCATAATTAGTCTTAATAATTCCATTGCGCAGACTTAAATGGTTTTTAAAATAAAACAATTTAATGGGCCGCTTATTTTCACCCAATGTATCTTTGATAGTTTGCGATTTCAAGTGACCTGAAAATCCAATTAACAAACAAAACAAGCGTATAATGTTATTTTTCATACCTAAAACAACCAAGCGCCCATTCTAATTGAAAATATGGGAGAGAGACCTGTAAAACCATAATCCATATTGGAAGTATGGTAGGTCCGATAATCTTCAATGGCTTTAGGAATATTAGATTGATTGTAGGCCAATCCTAAACCTGTTTCAAAAAATAAAACCCCAGGAGAGTAATTGAAAATAAGTTGTGCATCGAGTGCAACCCGCGTGAATTTTTCTTTATGAACAGCGACAGTATAATGATAAAAAGGTGGTTGATCATACACATAGGCATTTTCGTAAAATTTTAAATTATAGTTGTAGCGATTGGCCCCCAATGCAGCATACATTTTCCATCTACTATTTGGATTATTGCTAAGATTCATTCTAATTTGCCCACCAAATCCCAACCCTTGAATTTTATCCGAAGCCTTTTTCATAAATGCTGCTTCAAATGGTTTTACATTTCGCGCTTGTTGTGCATTGGTATATCCATCAGTAAGATGAACGCCCGCTAATAATTGATATTTTTTATCAGGGGTACTTAATACGCCATCAAGTTCAAAGCATTGGTATGGCAATTGGGCCAAATTACCAAGCAAAGCAAACACTGTAGAGTCTTGTGCTTTGGCATTTTGAATAAACAAAAGCAGTATTATTAAACTTAACTTTTTCATTTTAATTCTCCTTTTGCTGTTAATTTATTGTTGGCATACGAGAAACCAAAAATAGTTCTTGAATTGGATGTATAGATTCTATCACCAATACAGATAGTTGTGGTTAAAGCATTTTCAGGATTGAATAAAAAATCGAAACTCGTATTTAATGGCTTTGGATTGTTAATGTTAAATTTATTTATTTTACTGTTCATATAAAAGACCACACTATCTTGGAACAGGGCAAACGAACTTGCCTGCAAGTTTAAATGACTTGTTTTTTCTAATGTCAAAATTTTATTACCTAATGCGTTATAGTTATAAATATTTAGCAGGCGCGATTCAGCTTGGGAACTATAATAGGTTCTGGTGTTTGAAGAAAATCGTTGATTTAACAAAAACAAAACAGTATCCTTTAGCAACAGTTCGTTTGTGGTATAGCTTTGGTATAAATAATTGGGATTGGTAATTTCTATTAAAGTGTTGTTATAAGTTAGTCTATATAAAATCATTTCGGAATTTGACAAAACAAGTAAAGAGTCCTTCACACACATCGAATTATACTTGAGGCGGTTATATGTATTTAATATTTTAATTTGATTGCCTCCAAAATCATAAGCCGTAACATCGTTCACCTTATTGAGATACAAATTATTTTGATTAATCCCGATTAGACCGAAATTCAAACTATTGGGCGAAGTATCATTTATCAGACGTGGCCCGTTGTCTTTTTTTGTACAACCCATTGCTCCAATCAAACAGATACCAAATAGTATTTTTAGTTTCATATTTTTTCGTAGCTAATAATGGTGGTATTGGGAGGCAGCTCTTTAAGTTTCTCATGCACTGTTAAGCCATCCATAGTTTTAATCGTGATATCGAATGCATTTAATTCGCGTTTAGTAATGATTGGCGAATTGATATTATTAAAATCAATTGTAATAAAGTCGCGGTAATTATTGGCGTATATCATATTACCTTTTACCTCAAAATCTATACAAGCAGGTATTTGATAAAAGCTTTTTTTAACCGGCTGGTCTGGATTGCTCACATCGATAACATGAATTCCCAAGCCATAATCTAATGCTAAAAGATAGGTCCCCATTTGTCGCATCAAGGTAATGCTTTTATTATCTTGTGCGGGCAATAGAAACAGATCGGTAGTAATTTTCGAATTATCCATCAGCACTGGCTTATAGGCCGAATAGATATCTGCTTTTTCTTTGGATGTACAGCTTGTTATTAACAACAAACCAAACACAATCATTATATTAAAAATAGATTTCATCTCGTCATCAAACATACCATCTTAAAAACAAAAAAGCAAGTATCCGAGAGAATACTTGCTTTTTATCTAGACGGTTAATATGTATTATTTGCCCAATAAGTTGGCAGAGAAAAACTCTCTGTTCATTCTGGCGATATTACTTAAGTCTATTCCTTTAGGACATTCGGCACTGCAAGCACCAGTGTTGGTACAACTACCAAATCCTTCAGCATCCATTTGATTCACCATGGCCATAACACGCATTTTAGCTTCTGGCTGGCCTTGAGGCAATAGAGCCAATTGAGATACCTTAGCCGATACAAATAACATAGCACTTGCATTTTTACAAGCGGCTACACAGGCTCCACAACCTATACACGCGGCGCTCATAAAGGCCTCGTCAGCTTGTTCTTTACCAATCGGCAAATTATTGGCATCTTGCGCATTACCTGTGTTAACAGAAATGAAACCACCCGATGCTATTATCCGATCAAAGGCCGATCTATCAACTGATAAATCTTTATTCACTGGAAAAGCCCCTGCTCTCCATGGTTCAACAACAATGGTATCGCCATCGCTAAAAGAACGCATGTGCAATTGACAAGTGGTAACACCAGCTAATGGCCCGTGGGGTCGACCATTGATGTGCATGCTGCAACTTCCGCAAATACCTTCGCGGCAATCGTGATCGAATGTAATCGGATCGTCACCTTTTGTAATTAAGTCTTCATTCAATACATCAAACATTTCTAAGAATGACATATCTGGAGAAACGTGATCTACTTTATAATCCTTTAATTCACCTTTGGCTTTGTTGTTTTTTTGGCGCCAAACTTTTAAATTAATTTTCATTTTTGCTAACTATTTTTTGTTTATAAACTTTTTCCTTTTACCTTATTTGTAGCTTCTTGCTGCAATTTTAATGTTCTCGAATTTTAATTCTTCTTTGTGCAATTTCCATCCGTCGGCTAAATTTTCCCACGCTGAAACAAATGCAAAATTGACATCATCTCTAAGCGCTTCACCTTCGTCTGTTTGGTATTCTTCTCTAAAGTGACCACCACAACTTTCGTTTCTTTCCAATGCATCCGTACACATCAATTCACCTAATTCGATAAAGTCGGCTACACGACCTGCTTTTTCAAGTTCTTGGTTAAACTCATTGGCTTCGCCAGTTACCCTTACATCGCTCCAGAATTCAACTTTTAATTGCTTAATATCTGCAATTGCCGATTTCAATCCTTCAATATTTCGGGCCATTCCGCATTCGTTCCACATTATTTTACCAAGTCGTTTATGAAAATGGTCAACTGATTTAGTACCTTTAACATTCAACAATTTTTGAATTCTATCTTCAACATCTTTTTCTGTTGCTGCAAAAGCAGGATGATCCGTAGAAATCGCTTTTGTTCTAATTTCGTCAGCTAAATAATCTCCAATTGTATAAGGTATTACAAAATAACCATCGGCTAAACCTTGCATTAATGCTGAAGCACCAAGTCTATTCGCGCCATGGTCACTAAAGTTAGCTTCACCTAGAGCATATAATCCAGGAACAGTTGTCATTAAGTTATAATCTACCCACAATCCACCCATTGTATAATGCACTGCAGGATATATTTGCATTGGCTCTTCATAAGGATCAACACCAGTAATCTGTTTATACATATCGAACAAGTTACCGTATTTTTCTTTAATTACACCAGCACCAAATTCTTTTAATTGAGCGGCAGATGGGTTTTCAATACCTTTTTTAGTAGCTTCAGTTCTACCGTATTTCTCGGTCATGTTAAAAAAGAAATCTAAATACACGGCCTCACCTGTTGAGTTTACGCCATAACCCGCATCACATCTTTCTTTAGCTGCGCGACTTGCCACGTCTCTTGGCACCAAGTTACCAAAAGCAGGATATCTTCTTTCTAAATAATAATCTCTATCCTCCTCTTTTATTTGAGTCGGTCTTAAAGTCCCTTTTCTCAAAGCTTCTGCATCTTCTTTCTTCGCAGGCACCCATATTCTACCATCGTTTCTCAACGATTCTGACATCAAAGTTAATTTTGATTGGTGATCGCCTGAACGTGGAATACAAGTAGGGTGAATTTGCGTATAACAAGGATTGGCCATGTATGCACCGCGTTTATGGGCTTTCCATGCCGCCGTTACATTACTACCCATTGCGTTGGTTGACAGGTAAAACACATTGCCATAACCACCACTACAAAGTAATACTGCGTGTCCGAAATGTCTTTCTAATTTACCTGTAACAAGGTCTCTTGCGATTATGCCTCTCGCTTTACCATCAATGGTAACAACATCTAGCATTTCATGTCGAGAATACATTTTCACTTGACCCATCCCTATTTGTCTTTCTAAAGCACTGTAGGCGCCTAAAAGCAACTGTTGGCCTGTTTGACCTGCAGCATAAAATGTTCTTTGTACTTGTGTTCCACCAAAAGAACGGTTACTTAAAAGCCCACCGTATTCTCTTGCAAAAGGAACCCCTTGTGCCACACACTGGTCGATAATACTTGAACTCACTTCAGCCAATCTGTGAACATTCCCTTCTCTTGCCCTGTAATCGCCACCTTTAATGGTATCGTAAAATAAACGGTAAGTGCTGTCGCCGTCGTTTTGGTAATTCTTTGCAGCATTGATACCACCTTGAGCAGCAATACTATGGGCTCTTCTTGGAGAATCCTGAAAGCAGAAACACTTGACCTTGTAACCCATTTCGGCTAATGAGGCTGCTGCTGCCGATCCTGCTAAACCAGAACCTACTACAATAATTTCAAGACTTCTTTTATTCGCTGGATTTACTAAGTGAACAGAAGATTTATATTTGGTCCATTTTTCGTTTAAATTTCCTTCAGGAATTTTAGAATCTAGGATATTTGACATTTGAATAGTTGTTTTTAAAATGATTAATTAAGAAATAAAAAATAAACCGGCATGATGGCGAATAGTATTGGAATGATGATACCGAAAACTCCGACTCCAATGTTTTGAATCAATGCATTGTATTTTTTGTTATTGACACCTAAGGTTTGAAAAGCACTGCTGAATCCATGAACCAAGTGAAAGGACAAAGCTGCCATAGAGATTATATAAATTAAAACCAACCATCCCGCTTTAAAACCATCGGCAACCACTATGTATAAATCTTTAACGATGGTAATTTCTAAACCACTTTGATTGTCTACAAATTTTTCCATTTTACCTTTAATCTCACCAGTGAATGGAGAGAAAGAAACTTCACCCGTTGCTAAATTCCTCTCATATTGAGTGTAAGGCACAGTTCCAAATTTATACTGAGCCCAAAAATTCCACATGTGTAAAACCAAAAAAGCTAAGATAATAGTACCCAAAACACCCATCCATCGGCTCGACCATTTACTGTTTGCTTTGCCGTCATAGGCAGCATATTGAACAGGTCGTGCTTTTCTATTTTGAGCTACAAGGTATAAACCCCAGAACGCGTGAAATAAAATGATGGCATATAAACCATAAGAAACAAACTTAATAAGCGGATTGGTTGTCATAAACACCGCGTAGGTGTTAAACGCCAGTCCACCGTCGTGCTTTAGGAGTTGTAAATTACCAGTTAAATGCACAATAAGAAACGTGCAGAGAAAGAGTCCAGTAAGACCCATCAGTAATTTTTTACCGATACTTGATTTTAAAAAAGTGCTAATCCAATTCATGTATTAATGATTTTTATATTTTTTGCAAATTTATTCTTATTTTAATAAAAACAACCTTTGTATGACTATTTAAATTTATTTTAAATAACAATCAAATAACAATTCTAAATCTTGTTTGGTTTAGATAGATTGCTGTTATTTGCAGAACTGATTGAAAATGTCGGTTATTCATTTTTACCAACACGCTATGTATAACCCTTTTCAGTATTTATAAAGATAATTCCACATCAAAATGTTTAAACTGTTTCGTTCCATTTTATTTTTAATGTCTGCCGAAAAGGCTCATTATGTCACTCTTTCATTGCTTAATTTCTTAATCAGTATTCCAGGCGTTGGCGCTTTAATTAAGGGTTTATACCGCAATAGAAATCAAAAAACGGTGAAAGCCTTTGGGATAGAATTTCCAAATAAGGCTGGATTAGCCGCAGGATTTGATAAGAACGCTAAATACTTAAAAGTAATGCAAGTGCTTGGATTTGGCCATGTTGAAATCGGTACTGTTACGCCACTTCCGCAAGCTGGAAATGATCTACCACGATTGTTTAGATTAATTGAAGACGAGGCCATCATTAACCGTATGGGCTTTAATAACGATGGTGTCGAAGTAATTATTGAACGACTAAAATCGCGCCCAAAAGGCCTGATAGTTGGTGGAAATATTGGCAAAAACAAAGTAACGCCCAATGAAAAAGCAATTGATGATTATAAAATATGCTTCGATAAATTGTATCCTTATGTTGATTATTTTACGGTCAATGTAAGCAGTCCTAACACCCCTGGTTTGCGTGAGTTACAAGACAAAAAACCGTTGACAGAAATCTTGAATGCTTTGATGGAGCTAAGGAAAACAAAAGTTGAAAACGGTTCCATACGATTACCAATTTTATTGAAAATTGCTCCCGATTTAACCAATGAACAGTTGGATGACATTGTCAGTTTAACCCTAGAAACAGGGATTGATGGCATTGTTGCAACGAATACTACTATTAGTAGAGAAGGCTTAAAGGCCAGTAAAGCCGAAGTGGAAGCAATAGGCATGGGTGGATTGAGCGGCAAACCTATTATGCAGCGGTCTACAGAAGTATTGGGTTATTTAAATACCCATTTAAAAGGCAAAGTAGAATTAATTGGTGTAGGTGGTATTTTAAGTAAAATAGATGCTGAAGATAAATTTAATAACGGGGCAGTATTAGTTCAGATTTATTCTGGCTTTATATACGAAGGACCAGCGCTTGTTAAAAAAATTAGTTAATTTCTTTAAATGGATTAAACCTTTCTCATCTCAATCTGTCGAATCAATAATAAGATTCTAAATTAAATGAAAAAAGTATTGTTAAGTATCGTAGCTGCCGTGTTTGCAGTAAGTACTTTCGCCCAAGATGGTGCCAAAGTTAAAAAGACACCCGAACAGATTGCCACTAAAAAAGCTGACAAGTTGAAAACTGAATTGGCATTGAGCGATGACCAACGCACAAAAGTGTACACTATTTTATTAGAGAGTACAACAAAAATCCAGGCAATTAAAGCGAAGTACCCCAATGACAAAAAGGCTGCACACGCTGAAATTAAACCAATCAGAGAAACCAGCGAGGCTTCTATCAAAGCTATTTTAACCCCCGAGCAAGTGACTAAATGGGAGGCTTTAAAAAATGAGAAAAAGGAGAAAACAAAAGCGAAGAAAGCTAAAAAAGACGATGATGATGACAATGATTAATTCATAGCCCTTATATTTAATAAACCCCCTTTCAATAAATTTGTAAAGGGGGTTTATTTTTTTTCATAATTATGACTAAACTTGCAAGTGCTATGAATTCGATACCTTATAAAAACCAAATTCAATTTCTAATCTATTTTAGCTTATCAACTATATTTACATGGTGGTTTGTATCATTATCTCCAATGTATATTAGCACAAGACAGGAAATTCTCTCAACTTTTATTGCAGGGGGCAAATGGGGCTTACAAATAATACTCGCTTTTGTATTTCTGAAGAATCAAAGATGGTATTTTGTTAGAAATATTGGAGTTGTTTGTTTCCTTGGTTCATGTATTTTAATGCCATACGTAGTTTTAAGTTATTTTGGAGTTGTTAATGACGCCCTGTTTTTTATTGGTTCCTTGTTGGCATCTGTAATTGGAATGATCTATTATTATTACAAAGCTGTGAAACTAAGTCAAGTTCATCTCAAATGGTGGCTGTTTTGGCTATTTTGCTTAGGCATTGCTATTTCACTACAGCTAACCATTGTATTCCATGTAGTTTAGATAAATTTAGTCGTTTAATAAAGGGTTAAAACGATTCATTGAAATTCAATTTTCACAATGCCGCTTAAAAGAATACCTTTGCAACCTTAAAAAAAAGGTTTAAACAAAATGGATCGTAATTCTATCATTGGTCTCTCACTAATTTTTCTTCTATTTGTTGGTTATTGGTTTATCAATAAACCCAGCGATGCCGACCTCGCCAGACAACAGCATTTCAACGATTCTATGTCGATGGCTGAGAAAAACAAATCTGTTGAAGCCAACTTATTCAATGCTGAAAAGCAACATTTGAAAGATAGCATAGCCAATGCTTTATTAAATGATTCGAACGCTTTAACTCAGAAATTTGGCGGTTTAGCGCAACATGTTAGAGGTGAAGAAAAACTCTACACGCTTGAAAACAATGAAATGAAAATCACCTTGAGTTCAAAAGGTGGTTCGATTAAACAAATCCAACTAAAGCAATACAAAAGAGCTGATTCTTCTGAACTCTTGCTTTTAAGTAAAGAAAGCGTGCACCAATTGGAATTCCAAACCCGTGAGAATACCATAAAAACAGGTGACTTCTTTTGGGAGGTAAAAAGCGTTGATGCAAAAAATGCAATTTTCCGTTTAACCTATTCCCCAAACCAATACATAGAGCATATCTATCATATTAGTCCTTCAGGATTTAATTTGGACCATCAAATTAAAACCAGTGGTTTAAATAATTTATTAGTCCCAAATACCAAATTGATATTACAATGGAACAACGATGTGCCATTGCAAGAATATGAGCGAGAGAAAGAACGCATATTAACGGCAGTATATTATAAATATCCTGAAGAAAAAGCGGATTACATGGGAGAAACTAAGTTCGATGAAATGCGCACCAAGCAAGCAACCGAATGGGTGAGTTTCAAACAACAGTTCTTCAATACAACGATCATTGCCAAAGAGCCCTTTTTAAAAGAAAGTTTATTGAAATCTGATCCTCCACAGAACGAAAAAAACGTGGAGCACTTGACCGCTCATTTGGAATTACCTTATAAATCAGAAGTTGAAAAAACATTTGATTTGAAATTTTATTTTGGGCCGAACAAATTTCAATTGCTAAAAGAGCAGAACATAGGATTAGAAAAAATCATTCCTTTAGGTTGGGGTATATTCGGTTGGATTAATCGCTTTATGATTATACCAATTTTCAACTTTTTAAGCAGCTTCTTAAGCAATTATGGTATCATCATTTTACTATTAACACTGATTGTAAAAACCTTGCTATTGCCTTTGGTTTACCGCTCTTATAAGTCGACTGCAAAAATGAAATTGTTAAAACCGGAGATGGATGCCATCAAAGAAAAAAACAAGGACAATATGCAAGCGGCTCAAATGGAGAACCTACAATTGTACAAAAAAGTAGGTGTTAATCCATTGGGCGGGTGTTTACCATTGTTACTTCAAATGCCAATTTTAGTTGCCGTGTTCCAATTTGTACCATCAGCATTTGAATTCAGACAGCAATCATTTTTATGGGCAACAGATTTATCTCATTATGATTCAATTTTCAACTTTCCAGATTATCCAATACTAATGTCTATTTATGGTAATCATGTGAGTTTGTTTACCTTATTAATGACCATTTCAACTTTGATTTACACCAGAATGAACAATCAAATGTCGGGTGTAAATGAACAAATGAAATACATTGGTTATCTAATGCCTATTATGTTTTTAGGATTCTTTAACTCTTATGCAGCTGCGTTATCATATTATTATTTCTTAAGTAACTGTGTAACTTTTACACAGCAATGGTTTATTAAAAAGTTTGTAGACGAAGACAAGCTGCATGCGCAACTTAACGAAGCAAGAAGTAAAAACGGAACCAGTAAAAAATCTGCTTTTCAAATGCGATTAGAGGATATGGCCAAAACACGTGGCCTTGACCCTAGTACCATGAAAAAGAAAAAGTAATTCACCTTGCAGTTATTTTACATTGCTCATATTGACAATGATAAGGCAATTCTTAAGGAAGAAGAAGCCAGACATGTAAAAGTATTACGTAAAAATATCAATGACCAATTACACTTAATTGACGGCAATGGTTATTTATATGAAGCGTTGATTAGTGGCATTATAGACACCAAAAAGGCAAACGAGGTACATTTGGAAATTATATCCAAAACCCTGCAAGCCCGCAATAGAAATTACCACTTCCATTTATTTATTGCACCTACTAAACAAAATGAGCGCGTTGAATGGATGCTTGAAAAAGCCATTGAAACTGGCTTAGATGCAATTACATTTATACAAACTGAGCATTCTGAAAAGAGCAGAGTAAACATGGGTAGGTTAGAGAAAATTTGTATTTCAGCCATGAAACAAAGTGGCGAATTTTATAAACCTGTGATTAATGATTTGGTTCTTCTGAAGGATGTTCTAAAGAAAAATACAGAAAGCTTGCAATTAATAGCCCATTGTAATACGCGATTTGAAAAACAAAGCCTACAAGCTTATTCCGCATCTTTAAGTACTAAGCATATTCAGATTTTTATTGGACCTGAAGGAGATTTTTCGGAGAATGAAATAAATGTAGCCTACACCATGGGATATAAAGGCTTAAGTTTAGGCACAACGCGACTTCGCACAGAGACGGCGGGTTTATATGCTGCCATGGGGTTGAGTGCTCTATTAGGGAATAGTCACTAGGGAATAATGTATTTTTACGCCCTCTATTTTCAAGCAATCGCTATCCTCTCACTTATTTAACCTTAGCCTTTGCTTTCGCAGTAACTTTCGCTTTGGGGGCCGCCTTTGCTTTCGGAGTTGTTGTTTTTGCTTTGGCGGGAGATTTAGCTTTTGCTTTAGCCTTGGGCGCTAACACCATAAATGGATTTGATTCATCTATTTCGGTAATTTCAGCATCGCCCCAAAGTTCTTCAATCGCATAGAAATCGCGTTTTTCTTCTTTAAAAACATGCGCTACGATATCAAAATAATCCAACAATATCCAATCAGATTGCTCTGACCCTTCAACATGCCAAGGCTTCTCTCCTGTTTGTTTGCGCACTATCTCTTCGATACTATCTGCAATTGCATTCACTTGCTTATCGCTGGTGGCATGACAGATTATAAAATAATCGGCCATGGCAGACGATAATTTTCTTAAATCTAGAACAGTGATTTTGTTGGCTTTCTTCTCTAACATACCATTCACGATGGCATCTTTTAAATCAATTTTGGCAATCTTATTTTTTGGCATTAACCTTGTAACTTTAGAATTATTATTTTAAAACTTTGACTGCAAAAATAAAACCAAATACCCAAATAATAGGACAAAACCTTGTTTATTTTGCAAGATTGGATTCTACCAACCATTTAGCGATGGAAATGCACAAAAATCAAATCATAGAAAATGGCACAATAATCTATACAGATGAGCAAACCCATGGCAGGGGTCAACAACAAAAAGTTTGGGAAAGTGCACCTTACGAAAATCTTTTATTCTCTATATTACTAAAACCTGTAACAAATTATAGTGCCAACCCGTTTACACTCAATAAATGTATAACAATGGCACTTTGTAATTTTCTAAAAGAACAACTCCCGAGTGCCAAAGTAAATATTAAATGGCCCAACGACTTAATGGTTAACAATAAAAAAATAGCGGGTGTTTTGATTGAAAATATTTTCAGTGGGCAACAACTTAGTGCAAGCGTTGTAGGGGTGGGAATGAATATTAACCAGCAATTTGGCAACCATTCGAATTTAACTGCAACTTCATTTGCAGATATTAAAAATGAAACTGTTGACCGATGGATGCTTTTTCAACAGCTAATAGAAAAAATTGACGCGTACTATTTAAATATGTTAGATGGTGATCTTTCAGGTATTGAAAACGAATTTAATGAATCACTTATAGGATACCACGAAACTGTGGCATTTGAAATTGATAATCAAGTGGTATACGCACAAATAGAGGGCTGTGACGCCGATGGACGTTTAATGATTTCGCATAGCAATGTACTAAAGGCCTACCAGCATGGTGGTATTAAACAATTAATAAAAGCTTGAAAAAAGGTGTAATAGATATCGGGAATACGAGAAATAAGGCCGGTCTTTTTAACGAAAAGGGCGAACTGGAATTGATTGAAACATTTGATTCTGCGAATGCCGCAGCATTGTGGCTAAGTCAATTAGGAGCTAAAAAAATATTTGTTTCTGATGTGAAGGGCGTTGAAATTGAAGAAGCGGAAGGCATATTCATTCAGTATTTAAACGCAACAACCAAATTACCTTTCAAAAACTTGTACAAAACACCCAACACGTTGGGTACAGATAGAATTGCGGCAATGGCTGCCGTGGCACAGTTATATTTAAATGAAGCCAGTTTGGTGTTTGATATTGGATCTTGTATGACCATCGATTTATTAGAGCCTGATGGCTCCTATTTTGGAGGCAATATTTCGCCTGGCCTGAAAATGCGCTTGAAAGCGATGCAACATTTTACTGGAAAACTTCCAATATCGAGCTTAGACAGCCTTCATCTACCAATGGGTAACAGCACGCTTTCTGCCCTTGCCAATGGCGCTTTAACTGGCCTGAAGTATGAAATTGAAGGTTATATAGAAACTACATTAACTCGATTTCCAAAAGCCAATATAATTCTATGTGGTGGTGACGCACATTATTTTGAGAAACAGTTAAAATATAGGATATTTGCAAACCATAATTTGGTATTACTTGGATTGTACCAATTGTTAATAATCAATGATTAAAATTAAAAAGTTTGTTTTCTTCCTCACCCTTTTGAGTCCTGCTTTTATAGCATCGGCCCAAAACAACACCCATTCGCCATACTCCGCCAGAGGCATTGGCGAAATAGAACAATTTAATGGAGCCTATAATAAAGCATTAGGCAATGTTTCTAACGGCATTCGAAGCACACGATTTATTTCATTCTCTAATCCTGCCTCTATTGCAGCACTAAAACAAGTTGTTTTCGATTTTGGCTTCCATGCTGAGTCTGGACAATCAAATACTTCAAATGCTTCACGCACTTACTACAACGGAAATTTTAGCTATATAACACTTGGCTTTCCTGTTTGGAAGAAAGAGATATTAGTAAAAGATACTTCCAAAGGTAAAAATGGAGGAACTGGCAAAACAAATATCATTAAAACTTACAAAACTATATGGAGTTCGGCATTGGGTTTAACACCTTATTCAAATATTGGAACTTCTTATTTTAAAAGTCAAGATACCACCTATGGTAGTCTCATAAATTTTTACGCAAAATCAGGAGGTTTATCTCGCTTCTTTCTTATGAACGGGGTTAACCTCAATAAGAATATTTCATTGGGATTGAATGTCTCCTATGTGTTTGGACAGATTAGAAATAATCAAGTGTTTTTTATACAAGACTCAGGGGTTAGCAGAGCATTATATGATGAAAGCATCTATCAGTTGCGCGGATTTAAATTCGACTTTGGTTTACAAAGTCAGCACCACGATACATTTACCAAAAGAATTACAATTACAAAAAGAGATACCATCAGAGAAGTTGGCGGTAAAATCACCGTTAATGTACAAACGAATACAATCATTAAATACATCCCTATTAAATTCGTATGGGGTGCAACTATTAATAACCAAGCCCGTTTGAACTACGATTTAAGTAGACTTGCAGTGAATAGCAGCAACTATTATTCTTTTGGTGGAAGAGACACGGTTATCAATCAAAAAACAACAAAGAATCAAACCTATTTGCCAAATGGCTTTTCAGCTGGTTTTTCTATAAGATATAATAATCGGTGGTTGTTTGCAATGGATTATAGTTCTACAATGTGGGCCAATCAAAAAAAGCCATTGTTTGCAGATGTTTTCACCAATAGCTCGCAACTGTCAGTTGGTTTAGGTTACAAACCAGATATCGATGTTGAAACTATGGATAAAAAAACTGGCGACAGATTTAAAGCCAATATTGAATACAGAATGGGCTTTCGATTGAATAATACTGGGTATAATTTTAAAGATAATAAAGGTATCATATCTCCTTTAAAGGAAAGTGGCATCAGTTTTGGAATAGGTATTCCCAAATTAAGAAGAGATCCATACACCAGACAAGTACTTAAATCGATGATAAATATTACCGGAGAATACATTCACAGAGGTACTACAACCAACGGCATGGTATCAGAAGATTTATTAAAACTAACAATTGGTGTTACATTGGGTGATATATGGTTTACCAGACGTAAATTTAATTAAAAAAATAGATGACCGACAAACAAAAAATTATGCTTTTTCTTTTTGAATTGGTTTGCAATTTTACATTTTTAGCTACGGCACAAAGCAATCCGTGTTCGCGTAATTGTAATGATACTGAACAATGTATCTTTCATTCCAAGGCACCAGAAAAAATTGTTGAAAAAGATTCTACTGTTGTTATTCTTCAGCATCCGGAAGCTCGTTAATCATTCAAATGCGATACTTGTTTTTATTGTTGTCCATTGCATGTATGCAGGCTTGCAGCAGCGACCAGGCCAAACAAAATGTGGCCAAATCAATCATGGCTGACACTTTATTATTTACACAAGAAGGCACCAATGTTACCATCAATTATACCGATTCAGGGCATTTAAAAGCATCCATTTTTGCGCCATCTTTAATTGGATTTAAGAAAGATGGCAATGATATAGTTAAAATGCCGAAAGGAGTAAAAGGCGATTTTTTTAATAGCAGTGGCATAAAAGAAAGTACAATTACTGCAGAGAAAGGAATATCTTATCAATCAAAAAAAATAACGGAGGTTTGGCAAAATGTTATTGTGACAAATGTTAAGGGTGAAAAACTAAATACAGAGAAACTTACATGGAATCAGAACACTCAAAAAATATATACCGATAAATTTGTTCGGATTACCACCGCTACCGAGATATTAACTGGCGAGGGCATGGAAGCTCAACAAGATTTTACAAATTGGGTCTTAATAAAACCACGCGGGAGAATAACCCTTAAACAAGATTCAATAGCACAATAAATAGATATACCTGAATACCATGGATAAAAAAAGTTTACTTAGTTCACAAATCATCATTATTCTTTACTTACTGACAGCTGCTATTTCATGTATTGAACTCATGGCGCAGTTTCCCAAAGGTGGATTCTCAAACCCTTGGATCTATGTATTAGGCCTTACACTAATCGGTTCTGTGGTGATGTATTTTATCAAGAAAAAACAAAGATTCGAGAATAAATAAAAAGTTGGATAAGAGTCTTTAGTAGTCGACAATACGGCTCCACAACTTTCCCAAAGCTTCTTTGAAATTCAATTTAGCTAAATCAGGCTTAATCGCTTTAACCGTTACACCATGCTCCCCTTTTGTTAGTTCATAGTAAAAAATAAATGCTTCTTCTGGATTTGTTTTTTCGAAGTCGCTCCTACCCCACTTTACTATAAACATCTTTAGCGTATTCTCATCCTTTTTTTCTAGTATATATTTACCTTGACTGAACCATTTCATGGTTTCAAGTTCTTTGCTTCGAAAAGCTGATTCTAGCTCAAGATTGCGATTATACTTTACAAATTCTATGATCGGATGCTTCTGTAAAATAGCATACTCGCCCACGATAAGCGTTGTATCATTAAAAGCAATACCAGCCCAAAGTACATTGTTAAAAATGGTTGGTGTTGTGCATAAAGTATTGTAAGGAATATTCTGAGCTTTTAATTCTTCAGCAAATTTTTGGTGTACATAATACTTGGCTCCAAATGTAAGGCACAGATAAGAAGTACTTACAAAAATAGCGCGCATAATCCATGCTCTCCGTTTAGGATTGTCGCGCTTATAACGCAATGCAACAATCAGCAAACCAAGGAAAGGCAGCGTATACAGTGGGTCGATAATGGATAAATTATTAAATCCAACTAAATAGTTGGTGAATGGCAACAATAACTGCGTTCCATAAGTAGTAAAAGAATCGAGTATTGAGTGACTAAGCATGCCTAAAACCCAAAACAAATACCACCATTTAAATTCTATTTTTCTGCGAAAAGAAAGGTAGGTAATTAAGCCCATAACACCCGCCATTACAACATCGGTAAGCAATGCATGGGTATAACTCCGATGAATCATTATTTCAGTTAAATCATCATGCAAGTATGTTGTAAGTATCACATCGATATCAGGAAAATCACCCGCAATGGCACCGAGAACAATTGCCTTATTTCCTATTTTTTTACCAAGTACCAATTCACCAATGGTGGCACCTGCAACAATATGGGTTAACGGATCCATGATTTTTTTTGAAAGGCAAATGTAACCATATAATAGGTTCAATACCCAATTGTGAAGAAAATCTTTAAACCCCTCTTCCCTTCCACTTTATCTTAGAGAAACGGGCATATACGAGCACTATAACAATATAAAATTCATAGAAAGGCATCAACAAAATTTGTAAGTACTTGAAATTAAAGACCCTTTTTAATTTCACCCCTAACATTAAATCAAACAAGTATTTGTTTAAAATTAAGGCGATGGCTAAAAGATGACCTGTACTAAGCGCAATAATTAGTAAACTATAAAAAGTTAAAAGCTGAATCACAATCAGGCCCTGCAAGCGACTATTCCATGGATATGCATAGAATTTACGTTTGGATAGCCAACGGCTCCTCTGATTCAGAAATTCAGCAAAGTTTTTACAAGCTGCAGGATACACCATGGCATTGTAGTTTAATTCGTAACCCACCCGAGTTGCATCTTGCCTATAAAAAGTATGCAATAGTAAATCATCATCACCCGAAGCCAGTTGTTGATGATTACCATAACCATTAAGTTCTTTAAATGCTGCACGACTAAACATTAGATTTGCGCCGTTGCATGTGGCTGGCTTGCGAATATTTAGCATCGTTGCACTTATTCCAACAATGGCAGCAGATTCGGTTTGTTGTAAATTTTGAAAGAAAGAACCATCGGATTTCAAATTCACTGGACCACAAAGCATTTTTAGATTCCTATTTTCAAAACTATATAGCATAGATTTCAACCAATCTTTTTCCATGGTGCAATCGGCATCCGTTGTTATTATACAATCGTTCACTGCATGATTGATACCCAGAGCTAAGGCATTTTTTTTACCCGGCATACTATTGTGCAAAATAGTAAGTGGCAATTTATTTTTAAATTCTGTAGCAATTTTCACTGTATCATCTTCAGAAAAATCATCTATTATAATAATGTCATATTGATTGATTGGAAGCGTTTGCCAAGCAATTGAACGCAAGCAATTGGCAATATTTTTGGCTTCATTTCTACAAGGAATTAAAATACTAACCTTTGCTATTGGCGATTCGCTTTTTGAAAAATTAAGCTTAATGTGGGTAATTATATAGCCTATAAAAAAACAATAAATAAGGACAATGAAAATCGATATGATTAATAATAGCGTCAAACCTGTTTGTATTTAGCAAACATAATCAAAAATGCACCGATAAGCATCGGAATGGCCACATTAAAAATATAAACCAGTAGTCCGGGCACATATTCCAAACCGGTTATTACACTATTACCGAAACTAAAAACCATGACAGGTATGGTTAATCGAATAGCCACATCGGTTAATATAAAATTCGGCGCAACAGATTGTATAAAAAAAATGCAGCTTACAGCCATCATGTGATGCAATAAAGTTGCTTGCATACTTAATTCAAAATGCCAAGCCAGCAAACTATAGGGCAAAAGGAAGGAGCCATAGCGGAGTATCGAAATTATCATCACTTTCAAGAGTATTTGAGGTGAGGTGAGTGATACAGCTTGACGCAATTTATCAATTAGCCCATTGCTCAAAAACGCATTGAGTATCTTAAATCGGCTATTAGGTATTAAAAAATAAAACACCAAGGCTAAAGAAATCGCCAACATCATAAAAACCATTAAAATATTTGAAACTTCAATTGGTTGTAAATATAAAAAACTGAACAGGCCAAACAATAAGGTAATCAACAATTGACTGTAGCTTCCTATCACAGAAAGCAACCCAGCATTTAGTCTATGCTGTTCCTTTACAAACATTAATCGACCTAAATATTCACCGGTTTTGTATGGCAACAATTGTGATACTGCCACTCCAGAAAGGATAGAACGCATGGCTTTGGAGAAACTCAAAGGATTTACAGAACGAATAAGATATTGCCACTTGAAAGTTTCCAAAGACCAATTCAAGATAGACGCAAAAAATAACAGGATATACCATTTGGAAGGTAAAGCCTTTAATTGCCCCCAAAAATGTGGAAGAGATAACTCGGTATTTTTAAAAAACTTTTTATAGAGCAAAAAAGCAATTAATAAAGGTACCAACCATTGTGCTGCAATGAAAATTGTTCGCCAAACCGAATTATCCTTTATCTTTGTTTTGTTTTGCAAAGGGTAGAAATTAGTGATTTTGATAAAATTGTTCTGGGAATAGATCCCGGTACAAATATAATGGGTTATGGTGTAGTAGGCATCAAAGGCAAGGAACATGTATTAATAAGTATTGGGGTTATTAAGCTCGATAAACTTGAGGACCATGCCATAAAACTTAAACATATTTTCGAACGCGTAACAGGAATTATTGATAGTTATAAACCCGACGAGCTAGCCATTGAAGCACCTTTCTTTGGAAAAAATGTACAGTCGATGTTAAAACTTGGAAGAGCACAAGGTGTGGCTATAGCAGCTGCTTTGATGCGCGAAATTCCCATTTACGAATACCAGCCCCGCAAAATAAAGTTAAGTGTTACAGGTAGTGGCAATGCCACCAAAGAGCAAGTTGCGGCCATGTTACAAACCCTACTAAAATTCGAAGAGATGCCAAAAAACCTTGATGCCACCGATGCTTTAGGTGCTGCTATGTGCCATATCTTTCAACATACTCCAAGGGGTTTTGGGTTAAAAACAGGCAAGAAGGCTGGCTCCGGTTGGGGCAAATTTGTTTCAGAGAATAAGGACCGAGTGAAGTAATTCATAACGCATATTAGGAATACACTCAACGTATCCCAATTTTTAACACATAAGTCACAAAAGTTTTTTTTAAGCGTTTACTTCATAAAAATTAACTTACTTAATTATTCAAAATTGGGTGGTATAAGTTTATATTTTTCAAAGTACACACCGCGAAGCAGCATTGATGCCATTAAAAAAAATTATTTCATCAATGACAGTATTTTTTTACCCTGTAAAAAAAAAGGCTTGCGAATTCATTTTGTTGACTAATTTTTCATCTTCAACAACTACGACTATTTATTTGCTTTGCCGCATTGAAATCGTCGGGGGAATAAGGACCGAGTGAAGTAATTTGGCAATTGAGTTTGTCAGAATTACGACTCTAAATGACCCCTTTTCAATACTATCAAAAAGTCATTTTTTAAAAGTCGTACTGAGCTTATCGACGTGTGATGGATAATTTTGCTAATAATTTCATTTACATTAAACCTTGGTTTATGAAAAATAGATTATTGTTTCAAAACTAGTTTCTTTCGCACCTTACCACTCTTCTCAATCAAGAACCAAAGTCCATTTGATTTGCCTTTGCCCACAAAACAATCTATGGATTCTTCCGAAGTAAGGTTAGTGAATTTATCAAGTCGCTTGGTAGCCAACTCCAGCTCATCAAATTCAAGCAATCTCACCCTTTCGCCAAACACATTAATTGCTATCGTGGTATAAAATCCTGGTGAATTAATATTGCCATGGTACAAGGTTGCAATTCCATTTTTAAAAGTACTGGCCTTGTTCTGCTCCTTGTTGCAACTCGCCAAATTGGTTTTAATAATAACATGTCCCAAAGTGTCGATGTATACAATTTGACTATCAATCGCTACCGCGCATAGCCCTTCGGAAAACTCTGGTTCAAAAGCACAAGGCATTTCGAAACCCGAATTAATTTTTACATTGAAAAGTGTATCTACAAAAACAAATTTACCGCAGTAAAAAGTATCCTCTTCGGCCATATTTTCTTTCTGATATTCGCCACAATCGTAATACAACAGCATGCGGTTGTTTTTATGTGGATACTTGTTCAATAAGCGCTGGGCCTCTGTCTCGGCAATGGGATAGTGGTTCTTTACTGTCAATCCGGGTAAATCAAATACTGGGCGAAACACCTGTACATCGCCTGGTTTATCAAGGTCTTTTTTGGCATCCGATGGTCGTTTATCCTTGTCCTTTTCAGGATCGCGTGATGCGATGAGTATTGGCCTAATTTTAACTTTTACCATGGCAATCTGTTCAATCCTAAAACCCGATTTATTAATCGAATAAATCTCCATAAAATTCTTCGGCGTATTGCTGCCCTTGTATAATTTTGCGATTCCCTTTCGAAATGGAGTGGCTCGGTTTTTTTGAATGGAGCAGGCTGGCAAATGTGTATTAACCTTAATTGTTCCAAAAGAATCTATGTATACAATCTCTCCTTTTATATTCACTGCGCACAATCCTTCGCTAAATTTAGGTTCGAAATAGCATGGCAAATCAAATATGGGCCTTATTTTTACTTCGAAATTTTTATTTATAAATACATACTTTCCACACATTGCCGTATCGGCAACTTTGATATTGCGAAACTGAAAAGGATCGCAATAAAAGGGAATACAAGTCAATCCTTCGCTAAAGGGATACTTCGCAATATAAGCCTCTTTCAACATACTGTCTAAGTATAATTTGGTTTGCGACTTACTTTGCAAACCTATTAAAAACGATATGATTATTAAACAATATCTCACGGTAAAAATCTGGCGCTAAATTCTTTGGTTGGCAACCAACATTCTTGTTTTTTTCCAAACCAACGGTAACGGTTACGCGCTATCCAATCGTATACCCAATTGCGAAATAGAGTCGGTACAATTATAAAGCCATAATTCAGATTCATAGGAAATGACAAGTGTTTGGCAATTTTTAAAGCCGCCGAACTTTTTAAACTAAATTGGCCCTCTTCATAAAATAGTATTGAATCGACCCCTTGTGCCGCACTTAAATGTTCGGGCACCATTTCTAAAGCAGTAGTCCCTTGAAGGGAAGCAAAATAAAATTGTTTTTTTTTGTCGTACTTCAATATGGTTTGCACAGCCGTGCTGCACAAATTACACATTCCATCAAAAAAAACTATCCGCTTATCTTCCATTAAAACACAGGTTGCCCTTCTTTTATCATCACACCAATACTTTCGACCCCATTAATAACACTGTCTCGCATATTTTGCTCTAACGCTATAAAATACTTGCCCGTTTTGTTGAATTTTTGATTGGTAAAAATGGGCAATTGGTAGCTAATTGAATTACCACTCATACTGCCATTGGGATTGCCATTTTCATCCATTAAATTAAAATTAACTCTACGTGTTACAATATTCCCTTCTGTATCTTTTATATGCGTTAGCAGGTATAAGTTTTCGTAAGGATAGGTTTTTTGTATTTTTAAGTTCAAGTACAAATTGTGATTTAGTTGGGTATTTTTTATATCAAAATCAAAATCTGGTATTTGATTAAAGGCCCAGCTAGCCTTAGGAATATCACGCATTTCATCGACAACAATGGCCTTGTCGGTACACGCTGTCAAATACATACAAATTGCAATTAAACCATACTTAATCATCCCACAAAATTAATGGGTTTAGTTTAGAATAAAAACCTTAAGCAATTTTTAAAATAATGGATAAACACAGGGAGGCGTTTATAACTTTAATTTACACTTTTCTTTACTAGAAATAAATGCTCTTAATTTTGTATTCAACTACATTTAAATTATGCTAGCAGAAAATGAATTGAAAGCCCTGGTAACCTTATTGGAAGACAATGACGAGAAAGTATGGCAAATTGCGTTCGAGGCACTCAGTAAAACCGAAGTGCACCAAATACCCCTCTTAAATGAATGTCTTTACGAAGAGGTTAATACGGCCGAACAGCGCGATCGACTTGAAGAAGCCATCGACCATATAAAAGTTAACCACCTTTCGAAACAACTTGTGGAGTGGAAAAAGAATGGCGGCAATAATTTGCTTTCGGCCATGGTTACTATTTCGCAATTTAAGTATCCCGATATGACTGAAGCTTATTTAATTGAAAAATTGGAAGGCCTTCGATTGGATGCTTGGTTAGAGTTTCACTATGACCTTACTTCTTTCGAAAAAGTAAAGATTCTTAATTATATTTTATTTCAATTGCATGGATTCAAAGGCAACGAGGCCAATTATTTACATCCTGACAATAGTTTTATTAATCGCGTATTAGATACCAAAGCGGGCAATCCAATATCACTTTCTATTATTTACATGTTGTTAGCACAACGCCTTAATGTGCCAGTATACGGGGTTAATTTACCCCGTCATTTTATCATGGCTTATGTTGAAAATGAAGAAACGGAAACCTTACAGAATTTTGGCGAAAAACAAGCGATAAGCGACCTGCCCATTGGCGAAGTGAAATTTTATATCAATGCTTATAATGGCGGTGGTGTATTTAATTTCGATCATCTTAAAAAAATCATGAGTGATATGCAACTTGAAGTAAAGCCTGAATATTATGAACCTTGCACCAATATTGACATAGTTCGAAGGGTGCTAATGAATTTGTTCAATAGCTACGCACACATGAACATGAAAGAATCTAAATTGATTGATAAAGTAATTCAAGCCTACAACGAAGTCTCCTTATAACTTACAAAACTTCAAACAAGAGCCATCTTCGAATCTTACCAAATATACCCCAGTATCGAAACCAGATATATCAATCGCGGTTCCTGAGGTGACTTTGGTTTTCAATAATACTTGACCAGTGATATCGCATATTTCAATCGCTTTCAAAGTATTGACATTGTTTGTAAAGTTTAATACTATTTGTTCATTGGCGGGATTTGGTGCCAAATTAACTGTGGTGCTTATTGCTAACTTTTGCAAACCAACAGCCGGAATATCTGCCAAACCAACTGCATACCAAGCCATCTGAGTCATATTGGCTTCTTTAGATCCAGCTCCATACAATTCTTCCGCGACCAAAATAGAAAATGAGGCAGCATCTATAAAGTCAGATTCTGGTGTTAAGTAATTCGCGAGAGTTGTGTACGCGATTTTACTGGCTTTGTCCCACCCTATTCCACTCACCCAATAAGTAATTTTATTGGCATCTTCTCTTTTTCCTGTTCCTCCCTCGACTAATAAATAAAACCAATAGTTTTGTATTCCGCTATTAGAGTGCACGCCACCAAAATCGTTGTTACGATCGGGGTTACTTGGGTTTTGAAAAAACTGACCGTCGTAGTATTTAGGGTGATTTTTCAATTTGGGGTTCGACATGCTGCGCAAATAGTCACCATTGTATTGTATTTTATTACCGATTATCCATGTAAAGCTATCGGGTAAAGCATAATGTTCGATACACTTTCCAAAAATATCGGAGTAAGATTCATTTAGAGCACCTGACTCACTGCGATATTTTAAACCAGCAGTATGCTGTGTTAAGCCGTGCGCCACTTCATGCCCGCAGATATCAATGGCGGTAAAAGGTTTGTATTTGGTTCCATCACCATCCCCAAAATTTACAAATTGTCCGTCCCAATAGGCATTGTTATATTTTTTATTGACATGCACTAAAGCCGTTAATTTATAACCAGAATCGTTAATACTATTTCGGAATAATTTTTCAAGAAAATAATCGTAGGTCTTTTCAAGTCCCCAATGCACATCTAAGGCCACTTCGTCTTTGTCTGCATTATTCAAAACCCAATTTGTTGAAATACTATTAAAATTGATTGAAGAATCGAGCCGATTGCCTCTCTGCGCATTTAAGGTTTCTATCCCATTGCCTCGATTATAGCCTCTTAGAACAAATGAATCTTCTGACATACTATCACAATCGATCATTTGTAAACCGTGGTAATTGGTTTTTGCTAAACCCTTTACATCTGTTGTGTGTATTAACTCTTCGGTACCAAGCAATTCGCCATTAATGGCATCAATGTATACATATTGTTTTGAAAGCGGCATGGTGGTATAGATATTAAATTTGTAAGCCAATCTAAAATCAGCCTCTTGTTGCGAATAGTTTTTTCCAATAATAACCAATTCTGCTTTTGGAAAATAAGTAGCCGTTTTATCTTTTTTTACAGCTTTCAACAATTGTTCTGCCTCTTTATCTTGCCATCCAAAAACGGCATTAGCATAGCTTGACATGGCCATATTCAAAGCCACGGCCTCTGTTATAGCGACACTGGTATTGATATTTAAATTTGGGTAGTAAGCGCCATTTAAACTCAACATGGCCCCATTTTTAGAATGTGTAATAACCATGCTGCCTTCTATTGGTATCTGTTGGTAATATTGGCGATAGCGGGTATGAACGGTTCCTTCTATAGTATTAGGAGTGCCAAGGTTCATTAATCTAAATTCATTGTTGGCACCTAGGTTGGCACGAAACCAATTGCTCATATTCTCGCCATTAGTGGGCGCTAAAGAGGCATTTGAAAAAACAATATAAGCGGGAATTTGGTTACTTTTATTAACCATTTTAATGTCCAATTGTTTATTGACATTGGCCTGCTGTGAATACAAATTAAAACAAAAAGTAAGGGTAAGAAATGCGACAAGTTTATACATATAAAATAATAAGGTTTAACAAATATATAAATTTTTAAAGACAAAATTTAATTTGGCAAGTAAAATCAATTTAGCCCTAAAAACTACCAAAATTAAAAGCAACTTTCTCAAATGGCTTGAAAACAGTCAGCCTTATCAATTAGTCGGAGCTATTAAATTGTGCTTGTCCCTAAATAATTAAAAGAGAAAATGACAATTAAATTACAAATCATTGGATCGTCACGCCTTGCTAATTATTTTATGATTTTATAGTCTGTTAACTCCCAAGAATATTTGCCGACCTTGTGTGTGTGTTTGATTATACCAACATCCTTTGCCCAATAGTAAACACCTCCAGTATAGTTTATATCGTCCCAAGTGTAGTCAAAATCAATATCAAATTTAGCCACTGAATAATAGGTTTTGCCTTGAACAGTTAAAGTAGAATCGAGACCAATAAATTTGGTATATGATGAGCCGTCCCCCAATCCTAATCCAAGTTCGAATGGGTTTAGAAACACATCAACTTCACCTACACCATAAATCCTCCTATTTAATATTACGTCATTAATACTATTCTCTCTAGAATCTGGAAAATGATCCCCAGTCTTATCAATGATACTTGTTTTATAATAGGTACTATACAAAGTTCTGCTTATTTTATCGTATTCATATACCTTATATTTTGAATAATTTAAAGTCCCTCTTACCTTAACAGTATAGTAGGAAAAACCAATACATATTTGTGTATCTAACTCTCCTGTTTTAGAATTTTTATAAATCCAATAGCTACTATCTAAAGCCCACAAATAATTTTTAACTTCACCAAATTTGGCGAAATAAAACTCCTCAGCACAACTCCCATCTTTATTGCAATCCTTAGGCTTACATCCATTATTCAAAAAAATCACTAAACTAAAAAGCATCAATATTTTTATATATCCATTTTTCATATTCCAAATTTAAGTTTAGACTTCAATTATTGGAACTATACAATCATTTTCAAATCGAAAATATCTTTCACCGCAAACTGCCCACGCTCATTTTTTTGAACTGTGCAACATTCATTGACATTGTCGTGCTCAAAAAACAAGATATAATTATTGGCCAAAGCATCCTCTAAAAAATTCTTTTTATCTACCATGCTTTCCAATGGTTTAATATCATAAGCCATTACATAATTGACTGGCAAATGCCCTACCGATGGAATTAAATCGGCACAAAACACTATTGTTTGTCCTTTATAATTTATCTGTGGTAACATCATAGCCTCTGTATGTCCATACACCGTTCGCAGGTGAATAAAAGGTGCTATATCACTCGGCCCTTTTGTAAATTTCAACTGTCCGCTTTCTTGTATTGGAACAATATTCTCGGTTAAAAAACTGGCTTTCTCGCGCGGGTTCGAGTTTAAAGCGTGCTGCCAATGCTCCTCGTTGCTCCAGTAAGTTGCGTTTTTAAAAGCAGTTTTGTATTTGGTTCTATCGCTGTTCCACTCAATGCTGCCACCACAATGATCGAAGTGCAAATGCGTTAATACCACATCGGTAATATCATCGCGGGTAAATCCTAAATTATTTAACGATTTATCGAGGGTATCTGTTCCATGCAAATAATAAAAGCCAAAGAATTTTTCACTCTGCTTATCTCCAATACCATTATCAATTAAAATTAAACGGTTGCCATCTTCGATTAGTAAACAGCGCATGGCCCAACTGCACATATTATTGGCATCGGCCGGATTGATGATTTGCCAGATACTTTTTGGCACCACGCCAAACATAGCGCCTCCGTCTAATTTAAAATGACCTGTATTGATAGTATATAAATGCATTGTTATTCTTTTAGCAAATATATTTAATTTTAAGTAATACTGAATGAAAGCACATTGTTTTAAAATTAAATTTCTCCATAGCTCCGAACCAGAAACATGCGAATTGTGTAAAATTCTTCCCAAAATATATAACAAAAGACTTTTGACATGGCCTAAATTTGTAAACTTAGTTAAAGACCCAATATAAAAATGAAATCAATTTATACACTATTCAGTATTTTATGCATTGCAGCTCTTACAGCTTGTAGCAGTGCTCCACAGACCACAACACCACCTACAGAAATCACTGTAGAAACACCAACACCTGAACCTAAAAGTACAACTGTTATTGTTCAACCAACAAAAACAGAAAACAACAGTACTGAAATAGGCATTGACAAAAACGGCGTTTCTTACACCAAAAAAACAGGTGATAAAGTAACGGATGTTAAAATGACAACAGAAGAAAAATCTGTTATCATTAAAAAATAATTGCCCTTTAAAATTAACGGCCCACTGAATTAAGTGGGCCGTTTTTATTTGACCTATCGGGTCAGGATAATATATTCTGAAACCACTTTATTTAAAAATCTCACTTTCTGGTCTTCTGTATAAAAACGCAAGTCCAGATCCAATGTCTCCAATACTTTATCTAACAATTCGTTCAGCGCTTGGCTATGCGAGGCATTGTTGTATTGCTTTAAACGAAACAAAGTATTCTTTATCAATATCACATCTTTTTCATTCAAAATATTTGCATTGGGATATTCAAATTGATAATCATCCTTGTTCTTCATATTCAAATCCAAGATATCCCGCAAACGGAAGGTATAATCATTTCTCTTTTTTATGACCGTTGTGCCAGAAATAATATCACCCAACCGTTGTCCGTTTTTATTACTTGCAATAAGCAACATGGCCAAGGTTCCTACCGAAAAATAGACATCGAATAAGCGCACCGACCAGCGCGAAAAATAATCATAGAATTCCATTTCATCTCCATTGAGTTTAACAACTTTGATACCGAGTGCTAGCTTACCTATCGTTTGCCCATTACCTATTATTTCGCTACCCAAAGTATAAAACCAAATCCAAATTAACAAGAGCAAAGAAATTACATAATACATAAGATCCTGATCATCCAAATTATTGAAGACAATTGCCAAATAAAAAATAAAAAAAACAACAATTAAAATGGCTAGATCTATTAAAAATGCAAAAATGCGTTGTCCAACAGAAGCCAACTGGTATTCTATTTTAACATTCTGCGAAGTATTGATTTCTACCTGTTGCATTTCTACTACAATTTTATAGAAGTTTTCATTCATAAAAAAATAAAGTGTAGGATTCGTAGGATTTCGAGTGCTTGCTTGCCACTTCGCCAAAGTGAAAGGACAAACTATAATAAGCTAAAGATTCACAAATTATACAAGAGACCCAAAATTAAATGAGGCTGGCAGCAACGCTGCAAGATATGGGACTTAGCCACAGATTCACAGATTGAAGAAGAGAACCAAAATAAATCAGAATTAGAAAAAAAAATATTAAATAAAATCTGTGCCATATCAATGGTTCTAATCTGTGAATCTGTGGCATAAATTAAACACTCGCAGCAACGCTGCGAGATATAGGTCGCAGCCACAGATTCACAGATTG
>JAQSCZ010000101.1 GCA_029945665.1 bacterium
CTTTTTTACAAAAATAACACTTTTTTATCAATTATGGATGATTACGGACATTCAATATATTTTTTTACAAAAGGTATTATTCCCAACCGCAAACAATTCCTCCCATTAGGGCCAGCGTAATAATCCAATAACCGGCGCTAATCAAAATGTATTTTCCACTCCTTCTATCAAATAATCCACTGATGCCAATAATTGGCAAAGCAAAGAAAATACCAGCAATAGTGCCATGCAAAGCGCCATGTTTAAAAGTTCTGAAACTATGGGCGTAGTCTACTGCACTGCCGTTTAACATCAATTCCACTTTGCCACCTTCACTACCTTCTAAGCCCATTAGCAGTGAATTAAGACCAAATTGATGAATGGTTACAGGATGTAGAAAAAATGCTAGCATGAAACTGAAAACGAATGATAAACCCATCGTAAGTGCCATATTGGCTCCTTTTAATTCTTCCTCGGTTTTACCAATTGATTTCATCCAAGCATTACCTAATACTTTTGGGTTATAGTAGATAAAGCCGACAGCTAAGGCAACCAAGGCGGCTACCAATGAATGTAATAATATTTGCATAATTGTATGTATTAATTATAGCAAATGTATTCGTATTTTGTTAAAAAACAAACCTTTATAATAAATTGGAATACTTAAAAGTTGCTTACTTTTAAAATCCTTTCCAGCCTTGTGCGGTCAGTTTATGCTGGTTGTTGCCCTTGGTAATTAAGTGCAATCCTTCTGTAGATTTAACCGCATGACCGATTATTGTAAAGTCCATTTGGTGCTTTATTTTCTCAAAATCACTTGAAGCTATTGTAAATAATAATTCATAATCTTCGCCTCCGTTTAATGCAGCTACTGTTGGGTCAATACCTAAGTCAATTCCACGTTGATAAGTCAATGGATCAATCGGTAATTTATCTTCGTAAATAGTAAAACCAACATCGCTTTGTTTGGCAATATGGTGAATTTCGCTTGCCAATCCGTCACTTACATCTATCATGGCTGTTGGCTGTATATCTAGCTCAGTTAATAACTTAATAATATCGACTCTAGCCTCGGGGCGTAACTGTCTTTGTATTAAATAATCATTCCCTTCCAAGTCGGGCTGAAAATCAGGTTTTTCAAGGAAAATTCTTTTTTCTCTTTCTAAAATATTTAAACCCAAAAATGCACCACCCAAGTCACCCGATACAACCAATAAATCACCTTCGCTTGCCCCACTTCTGTAGGCAATTTTATTTTTTGCAACTTGGCCATAAACGGCCACATTTAAAATTAGGCCTTTTGGACTAGATGTAGAATCACCACCAACCAAATCAACATTGTATTGGGCACAAGCGGCATTGATACCAAAATATAAATCTTCTACAGCTTCAATCGAAAATCGATTACTCAGCGCCATAGATAAAACAATATGTGAAGCGGTGCCGTTCATTGCAACAATATCACTGATATTGGATACCACTGTTTTGTAACCAAGGTGCTTCAAAGGGGTATAGGCTAAATCAAAATGCACGCCTTCAACCAACATATCGGTACTCAAAAGTGTATATTGCTCGCCATTATCAATTACCGCAGCATCATCTCCAATGCCTTTAATAGTAGTTTTATTGTGAATTTTAACACTCTTGGCAAGATGGTCGATTAAACCAAACTCCCCTAATTCACCCAATTCGGTTCTGCCTTTATTTTCGAACATCTTTTTTATTTTTGATTATCTCTCCATTCGTAAACCCAACCGCTTTGTATCATCTCCAAATGCCCTTCGTTGCATTCTTCTTTGGTACCTTTAAAGTTAGGAATTTCGAGTATCCATTGCATCAATTCTGTGAATCTTATTCTGTATATTTTTGATTCGTTAAAATCATCACCAAAACGCTCGTACAGCGCCATGGATATGTCTTCGTGGTCTTTCCAGTAAATAGGAAGTTGGAAATGGGTCATGTTTGTATTATGTATTGAAAGTAGTAAATATTCTGCCCATCATTGGGCACAAATAACAACTGCAAAACTAATCTATTTTTCTCAATTGAACATTTCTCAATTCAGCGCTATTTAAATCTAAGATTATTTTACTTTTAAAGGTAACACATTTACTGAATGGGTTGTGTATTCGGGTGCATACATACACTGGGCAGTGGCCAAACCGATATTAAATTCACCTGCCTGTTCCACTTTTAATGTGTAGTTTATTTGGTAAATACCCTTCGCCAAATAATCGATAAAGAAATTTGTACTGGCATCTTTTGTTACCTGATAGTAACCTAAATTATTCAGCCATTTATATTCGCTTAATACATCAAATGGTTCAGTGCCACTGGCCCTTAAGTCTTTAATATGCACAAATTCCATATTGCGGTCGCAGCGTATTTGTAAGGATACTTCAATAAGATCACCAACGTCTACTTTTCCATCTGTAATCAGTCGTTTTTGGTCACCTGTTTCAGTATGCATAATCTTATAAATTTGTTTGGTAATGCTCAACTGATTTTGTTCGTTTTTTTGAACTTTATCCATTTGCTCAAAGTACTGCCAATAAACAGCGCCGTAAGCAAAATCATTGGTCATTGCATTTACTTGAATATTTCCGCTGTTGTTGTTTATTTTCGCTTTTGGTAAATTCACTCTGAAATAACCAGTGCCTGCTTGCACTGTTTCAGGTTGAATTAATTCAGTATTGATACGGATATTAACTTGCTGCTGATTGTTTAAAAATTGACCATTCATTAATAGCGAGTAGCAAGCATCTGCTGTGCTTCTGGTACTGGCCCAATGGCTAGTTTGTTTCTGTCTTAACAACCAAATTTGTTGTTCCTTAATCGCTTTTTTTTCTGAATCGAAACTTGCAAAAAATTCGATAATGGCTGCTTGGGTTTCAATAACTGCTTCATGCCAATAATAGCCACCCTTGTTAGTCGACCAATACATACCCATTTCCTCAGTTTGCTTAGCAGTTTCTACAAATGATTTTAAAATCAAAGCAGGGACATTTGATTCAGGTTTTAATACCTTTAATGCGGAGGCTAATTGGGCGCGGTTTAATAAATTATTACCTGTCCAAGTTTTTTCTGCATTGTTTAAATAATAAGTAACAATCGAATCTCTAGGGCTTAATCCAATATTTGGGAAAAAACTTTTACTGTATAAATATTGAATATTTATTGGTGTAAAAAAGCTCAATTTTTTATCTGCATGATAGATTTGATAATCGCGTTCGGCATCTTTATCAAGGTATTTCATAGCCTTGTCTATCATCGATTGATAGCTAGAAATATCAACACCCATTTTTTTCATTTTTCCAAAACCGATTACAATCGTTTGTGTTATATGCGTATTGCCTTTCATCCCTGCAAACCAGCCAAATGAACCATCATCGTATTGCATTGTCTTTAATTTTTCGAATGCTGTTTGTAATTCCTCATTCATTTTTTCCATATTAAATAATGCGCCTAACCTTTGCATGTGCTCGGTTTCTGAATTGGCTTCGCTTAACCAAGGTGTTTCTTCTATAACGGTAGTTTTTAAATCTTGATTTTGGAGTAATTTACTCTGCAAGCCTTTGCCTGTTTCGGCTTGGCGTTGCCAGGTATCATAAACTTTTTTAATGTCAGGATTACTTTTTGCAAGGTAAGTGCCAATGCTATTGGCATACAATCTACTAAAAGTTTGTTCGGCACACTCATTTGGAAACTCCATCATGTAAGGCAAAGCCATTACCGCGTACCACGCAGGATTGGTGCTCATTTCAACGCTCAGTTTTTCATGTACCAAGGTTGAACTTGCCTTGTTCTTTATGCTTTTAAATTCTAAATTTTGCTGACCTTCTTTTCTAATGGTCAGTGGTAAACTTTCTGTAATCAATATTTGATTTGTTAATACTGGTAATGTATGCTGCTCACCATCCGAATAAGTGCCTGTATTGGCTGTAATAGCAAGCGTTACAATGCCGGTATACTGCGGAATTTGTAAATTAAAACTAACGGGCACAGTGCCGTTTGCAGGCAGTGCTATGGTTTGTTCCTGAGCATTTGTTAACCATTTTAATGGTAATCCAGTGGCCTCGTCTATTAAACTAAAATTAACCTTGGCTTGCGCAGCAACATTCGTAGTATTAATTATTTTAGAAACAATTGTAATGGCATCTCCTTGTCTTAAAAATCTAGGTACATTGGGCTGAACCATTATTTTTTTACTAGTAGTAATGCTTTGTTTTAGAAAACCAGTTTGTAAAGTGGTACTGTGCGATAACATGCGCATTTTCCATTTTGTTAAGGCTTCTGGCATGGTAAATTCTAAACTAATTTCACCTTTTTTATTGGCATAAAGATGGGGATAGAAAAAGACCGTTTCATTAAAGTTTTTTCGAATATTAACGGGTGTGGTTTCTTTTATGGGAGCCTTTTCTTCTTGAACATCAAATTTCATGGTGTAAAGACCTGCGGGTACACCATCAGAATCATAATCTGCTTTGTCTTTATAGCCAATATTATTACTAATGCTAAATGCATAAGAGTTGTTTTTCCAACTCCCTCCTCTTGTAACTCTGCTTGTTTCATCTTCTCTAACTCCAAAATTCCATACCCAACCATTATTATCGTTGAATAATTTTAATGAGGGAATATAAATGATAGGTGGGTATACCGACCAACCCGAATTATCATTTTTTATGTTAAATTGATTCTCTGCAATACTGCTGCTAATACTGCTGTTCATCCAATACATAGAAAATGGTTTTAACTCCCAATCTGGATTGGAGTAAAGCTCATCCAATGATTCATCATACATAGTTGCTATCGATTCCATAGCGGCCTTTTCTGCTGCAGGACCTTTTAGTTTTACAATCCATTTTTCTTTAGCACCTGGCTCTGTTGCATCTCTAAAACTGCTTAAGGTTAAGCTCAGTTCTTTGTTGGTATAAGGTACAAAAGCAACTGCTCGTGCTTGGTACAAACGGTAATCATTAATCATCATACTTACCAATTCAATATTGCCTCGGTCGCTTTCCTTTACTGGTATTTCTATTATTTGAGATGATTCATTTAAAGCAATTATTTTTTCTAAAATTAAGCCTCTCTTACTCGCTATTTTTATATAAACTTTGGCATTTTTACTTCCACTCCCAACTAAAAATTTCACTTTATCCTTGGGTTCAAATGCAGCACTATTGATACATTTTACAAGTAAGCCATCCGCACTTTTAAAGATGCCAGCTTTATTCGATTGGATCGTAAAATTGCATGTGCTAGTAATGGTTTCGCCCCTAATATCCTTACATTCAACGGTTGCTAAATAATCGCCAGCCACCAATTGATTTGTAGGACCGAAAGAAACACTTGTGCTCAAATCATTATTTAAAGTTTTAGTGGTAATGATTGCTTTGGTTTCTAATGTTTGTCTACTTGCATATTCTGGAAATAATTGTTTGTATTGTTCTTCTGTAAGCGTTGTGCTGTCAGTTATTTCCCACCATCTTTCTCTTTTTACTTCTGTCGTTTTTATCAACTTTTCAATTGTAATTTTTCCAGTAAAGGGTAAGGGTTGGTCTTGCAAATTGGTACAAGAAAAATTAAAGTTAAGGGGTTTACCCAACCACTGTTGATTCTCACTAGTTATATTCACTTGCCTATCAGTATAAGCCATTGTAAATTCATAATTACAGCTTTTTACCTCCCCATTTAAATCTGTTATTGTTGCTGCTATTTCAAACGTAAAATAAGGATTATCCTTTTTATCTAAACGTTCATTTGGCATCGCTTTAAATCCAATATTAAATTGTCCAGCCTTATCCGTTTTGGTAGTGCCAGATGTTATCGTAACATCAGTTTCTCCATCAAAATTCATTATTCTATAATAAAGCCAACTATTTTTTAATTTCCTAATAACAGTATATTCAACCTTTGCATCTTGTATGGCATATCCAGCAAATGCTTTTGCTTCGCCTTTAATGGCCACAGAGTCATAAAGTTTAAAGGCTTTATCAGGTTTAATAAATGTGGCAGCATATTTCGGACGCTTGTATTCTTCAACCCTAATACTTAATGAAGATCTAAATATATTGTTATAGGTTTCTGAAACCAATAGATTGAAATAACCAGTATTAAATCCTCCTTTGGGTAAAGTAAAAGTGCCACTCGCGCTGCCATAGGCATTGGTAACTAAACTTAATTCACCTTTTGAAATACCATTGTTGTCTTGTAACCGGACCTGTATTTTCTCATTGGCCATGGTTGTTTTTTTCTTGTCATCGTATACAATACATTTGAAATATACAGTTTGTCCTGGTCTGTAAATAAATCTATCAGTTATGGTTTTTATAGTAATATCGGGTGTTTTTGTTGCCCCAATTGTTGCGTAATTTTGAAAATATAAGCGATCATTTAATACTTGATTGCCAATTTCAATATACAAGGATGAATAAATAAGGCCCTCCTGATTAGGGCCATAATCAATGCGACCCTTGCCATCTGTTTTACCAGTATATATTTTCTCAAATTGATCTCTCTCACTATTATAGCCTTTGTCTTTATAAATAGTATATGGCACATTGGTGTATTCATTCCCATTCATAGCATCTAATAAAATCGCTTCATTATTATCTTTAACAATAACATAAGGACTAATAGAAATTATACCGAAGGCTGCAATATTGGTTGAATTAAATAATGAATCACTTTCTGTGGCGGTTAACAAATAAGTACCTGCAGGCAAACTATCTAATGCAATTTCCGAACTATGAGATTTGTAGTCACTGTAAGCCGGTAAACTAATTGTATATGCCACAGCAAATGGTTTTAAACTATCTACATATTTGCTTACATAATCTTCTTCACTCATATAAGTTCGGTGATAGTTATAACTTGTTTGTTTTAAATAATCCAGGTAATCAATTTTATAAGCTGTAATGGTTACCTTAACAAGATTGGTATAATCAACCTTAGCCAACATTTTTTTACCGGGCTGATTTATGAGTTCGGTTTGAAAATTTAAAACAGGTCTCTCAATTTCAAGTTTAATATATTTAAGCGTCAAAATATTGATAAAATTGCTATGTCTTTCCATGGCCTCATTAATAATTTGGATGGCTCGGGCAGGATCTGTATTTTGATAATATTTGGCCAACGACTCAGCAACCAAACAACTGTTGGCATTGGCTTTATTTGTTTGATATAGCTGAGTGAGTGATTGAATATAGGTATCTTCGCTGTTGTATTGATTTCTGAGTTTATTCAATCTATAGTTTTCGAAATAGATATGTGAATTAGGGTCTTGCTTCATCGATTTTGCTAGATTTTGATAAAGCGCAATTAATTTATATTCATTGCGTGGATCGTATGTTTGAGTAAAGTCTCTCTCAATGAATTTATCATAAGAGGCCAAGGCCATCGTGCCAGGAATCTGAACATAGTCTTTAATGTTTGGAAGACTGATATCACTCAAAATTTCTATCGCTTGTATGGTTATTAATTGTTGTATACTTAATTTAAAATAGGCATTTTTATAGTTAGCTATCAGTGTTTCGTAGAGGGGTTGATAAGCTACTTGTTTAGATAATTCAATGGCCAAATCTAAACGGGCATTGATTTCCAAATTTAATTTTTCAAGACTCCAATTACTTGGATTAGCGCTATTGTCATTTGAATTGATGTTATTTTGCCACCGTTTATTTTCAAAATTAGAACACAATAAATCAGCCGCAGCAATTTGTAAGAATGTTTTAATGTCATTGCCACTATTGGCAATTTCTTTATTAACTAATAACCAGTTTGCATCGGTGGTATCATCAGCTTCTTTTGTTTGGTTATTCAACAAAAATTGATAAAGAACACATCTCACATAATACCCAGACTGTTGCTCTGCTGCTGCTTTGTTTTTTATTTGGTTCAATAAATTCTGTGCAGTCATTGGCTGATCCACAACTGCTATTAATGAATCTACTTTTTTCAATTCAGCTTCAAAATCAAAATTAATTTTTTTTATATTAGGTTGTTTTTTTTTCACAATTTCAGCTGAAAGGTTATAACAAAAAAGAATGATAAGTAGGGAAAGTATAAAATTTAAATTCTTCATAAAATTTGATAAGTACTGCAAAATAACTCAAATTAATACAGATTGAAGTTAAAATGTAAATATTTGCTTTCTAAAATATTGCAGTTAGTAAGGCTTGAAAGCACGGATAATTTTTAATATTATTGTTTTGGTCAAACATAATTATCTATTATTGTGATTAAAATCGGATTAAAAAATAGACTTCCATAATCTCCATGTATATAGGTAAAACTTTTTCATTCAATACCATGTGGCATTTTGCTAAGATAAATTTGCTTCGCACTTTTATAAATAGCACGATCATTACTGCTTTGTATTTTATTTTTGACTGGAAATTTCTTGCCATTCCATTTGTTCCTATTGCTACCATCGGCACCGCTGTAGCATTTTATATGGGTTTTAAAAATAATCAGGCTTACGAAAGACTTTGGGAGGCTAGGAAGTTATGGGGCGGCTTTACTAATACCAGCAGAACCTTAACAGCACAAATAAGAAGTTATATTCCCGATAAGGACTTGCAAAAGGATTTACTTCAACGGCATTTAATCTATATTAATATCGTGCGATTGCAATTAAGAAGAACCATTGTTTGGGCCACAAATCGCGAGCATTTACATCAAAGTTCAGTGGCAGATTCTGAGGAGCTTTTGGCTTATGATAAGGCCATTGTTAAACTCTTCGCTGATTGCAATAAAATGGAAATTTATGAGCAAATTAAAGATAAAAATAACATTGCTAACAATGCTTTACAACACCAGTACACTGTAATACACCGTTTGAAAAAGAATGGAACAATAGATGGTTTTGAACATTCAGATATTTTAAGAAATTTTGGTGAATTGTATAATTTGCAAGGGGCATGCGAGCGCATTAAAAGCACACCTTTATATAGGCAGTATAGCATCTTCAGTAGAATATTTGTTACTCTATTTATTTTTCTTTTACCCTTCGGATTATTATCGACCTTACATGAATTAAAGCACATTGGTCCATATAGTGCTTGGTTGACAATTCCATTTTCTCTTTTAATTTCTTGGGTGTTTTTTACAATGGAACAAATTGGAGAGTTTAGCGAGAATCCATTTGATAATGGTGTTAACGATGTTCCTATCTCCACCATTTGTAGAAATATTGAAATTGATGTGCTTGAAATGATGGGAGAAAAAAACTTACCAGAAAAATTGCAACCACATAACGATGTATTACTTTAATTAATATGACTGTTACGAAGGTTGCACATATGGCTGGTACCACGGCTTAC
>JAQSCZ010000102.1 GCA_029945665.1 bacterium
TATACTCATAATCTGCATTTTGAATTTTTTCTAAAAAACGTTTAGGACGCTATTGTATTCAAATATATACTTTTCCAATAAATAACGAAGTAAAAAAAAGCCCCATATAATATACAGGGCTTTTCGAATGAATCTATTGAAATTCTACATCAATTCGAATGTGAAAGTATTTTTCACCTCGTCACCGTCTTTTAACTCCACTTTATATCGCCCCTTTTTAAATTTAGGGTCTTGTTTGAAATCAATTTTAATTCGCTTTTGGGTACCATCAAAACTAACCTTTTCGCGAACAGTGAATACATCGTTGCTATCCATCAATGAACCATTGTCGTTGCTTAAAACTATACCATCGGGATCTTTGATTCTCACATTGTATGTTTTCTCAACCGTTTTTTCAGTTAATTGATTGCCTAAAACATCAAAAGTAATCGATAGTTTTTCTACTTTTTTAGCTTTATAAATTGGCATATCAATTCCCTTTTTATTATACATCGGTGTAACAATTACAGGCCCAACATTAGGCTCGGCTGCTATGATTACCTTGTCTGTTAATTTCTGATTGCTTGAATTAAGTGCCTCTATTTTCTCTTTATTGGCAAGCAATTGTGCACGGTAATCTTCATTCTCCATCAGTAACGTTTGAACTTGTGTTTTAAATTCATTGTTTACCACAACCATTTTCTCCAAACTGTCTTTCAATGCTCTTAATTTTTTAGGACTTCCGCCGCTACCTCCAATTTGTGAACGCAAGGCTAAAATCTTTTGCTCTTTTAATTCTAAAATTTGTTTCAAGCTGTCATTTTCACTTTGATACAAAGAAATTTCCAATCGCAAACTAGCTACGCTCGCTTCTTCTTCGGCAATCATTTGATACAAAGAATCTTTGAGCAAATTCATCTGAGACAGAGAGTCTATATTGCTTTGCGCCATCGCTGATGAAGTTTGTGCTTTGTGGTATAGCATATAATTAAATACGCTAGAGCCGCCTAAAAGCAATCCCAAAAGTACCAGTAAAATAGTTTTCCCTTTACCTTTTTTGGGTTCTTGTGGTTCCATAATTTGATCTTCCATAATATTTATAGTGTGTTGTTGTGTAGCAAATTTAACAATTCTACTGCACTTATACCAATTTGCTTTATTCTTAATCGCTTTTTAGTAAGAATGCCCGTTGGAAATTTCTCAATATGCAAATTCTGATTAATTTTTGAACTGGAATATCCAATGAGCCAATTAATGCGATTTCTTTTCTTAAAAGATTTTAATTCTTTTGGTGTTTCACCATAGTTCAGCGTTACCAAATTAACCTTATCTGCATATTTATCCTGAATCTCTCGCAAAGCTGCTGTATCCTTTGCAAAATCAGTTTCACCAGTGCGCCAAACATATATATACGTTGGCTTTTTTCTGTACTTACGAATAGCGATTTTCTTGCCATCTTTAGCAGTGCTTATAAATTTAAATTTTTTAATTTTTTTCCCTACTACCAAAGCGTTTTTAATCTCAACCGTCTGGTCTATCGCAATATTTAATTGCTTACCCAAAGCATCAATTTGATCGATATTAAAATGTTTTCCATTTCTTTCAAAATACGTTTGCCCCTTTTTACTGTTAATAGGCACTTTGATATCAAGCAAGGTTGTATTTTTATATTCACCTATTATTACTTGATCGATGCCAGCTTCGTTATACAATCCATTGCAATTAACATCCTTTAAGGCAATTCGAAAACTATCATTGCCCAATAAATAATCACCAGCCCTTACATTCAATCGCTCTTCCTTAAATGAATAAAAAGCTCCAGCAAATTTTTTTGAACCACTCGATTCTTTATAAAATTCGTCGAGCATGGCCAAATATTTTGAATTGTAATTAAACGGAAAGCGACTTATTCTAACTGTATATTTTGCTTCAGGATATTGCGCATTTATCAATTGAATATCTTTGTATCCAGTATTATAGGTGTAGGCAATAGGTGGTCCATCATCTGTTAAATCCAGATTGAAATTCCTATCAATCCACAGACTGCATGGTTGCGACCCTCTTGCATTGTTGGCGAGTACAACCAAGGCATACCCTTGCAATGGCGAACTTTTTGGAACACCTCCAAAATAAATATAGGCATAACAGGTATCTTTAACTCCTGTCAAATCTGGTAGAATAGCATTAAAAGTAGGGGCCTTTTCTTTGGAGGCAATGCCATTCAGACTTGGATCTTCGAATGGCTGTTTAGGATATTTATAAACGGCTACAATGGCCTGCATTTTTTTTGATTTTTCATCAAATGCAAAATCACCAAGTTCAACTACCTTCGATTGGGCAGCAGCGCTTGCAATGGCACTAAAAAAAAGCAAAAGACTAAAAAAAAAGCGGCATGTATTCATATTGAAAATTAACAACAAAAATACAAATTAATGCACTAATGTCTTATAATTTTTGCAATAACTATAATCATGCCTATCAAAAACATAATTATTGAAAGACGGTTGATACCATGCATCATTTTTAAAGAGCTTTTATCAACATGATCGTATTCTGGTTGTTTTTTAAAAGTTAAATAACTCCATATTTTCTTAAACATCGTATTCTTTATTTATTACAATTAACAAACTTTATTCCGAATTGTTGAAGACAAATATATAATTCCTTAATTTGACTCTATTTTTTTTAAAATGTTTTGTTTTGAATTTAAAAAGCTAAACCGCTTATTGTCATTTTAATTAACCGGAACAAAATGAGAATTCACATTTATTATGGCCCAAAAATCAAGTATTAATTTATGGTTAATTTAAAAAGTTCACTTATTATTACCCCTTATTTATGAGGCTAACCTTACTGATTGCAACATTTTTTTTTATTTCTTTAACATTTTCGCAAACTATTAAAGGGATTGTGAAAGACGCGAAAGGAGATCCAATTCCCAATGCCATTATCCGAATAGACAGCACAAATTACTCCACTACTTCGTCTTTCGATGGTAGTTTTAATTTTAATTACCAAGGCAGATTACCAGTGATTCTAATTATAGAACATGTCTCATTCGAACAGAAACGTGATACTTTAAAAACTATAAACAAAAACCTTGCTTATACCTTGGCAGAGAAACCCTACCAAGTTGGTGGCGGTAAAATTATTTCAAAAAAAATAAGTGACAAGCGCAAGGAATCACCCGTGACCGTGGAATCGATGGGCCTTGCGGCCATAAAAGAAACACCTGCTGCAAATTTTTACGAAGGTTTAGGCCATTTAAAAGGCGTTGATTTAACTTCTGCTAGCATGGGTTTTCGGATTATAAATACCCGCGGATTTAACAGTACAAGGCCGGTTCGCAGCCTCCAATTATTAGATGGGGTAGATAATCAAGCACCGGGATTAAACTTTTCTCTTGGCAATTTTGCTGGCGCTTTAGATATCGATTTGTTAAAAGCCGATATCATTGTTGGGGCCAATGGCGCCACTTTTGGTCCGAATGCATTCAACGGTGTAATTAGCATGACTACTAAAGACCCCTTTAGATATAAAGGCTTAACAGTGCAACTTAAATCGGGAGAACGCAATCTATTCGAGACACAAATTCGGTATGCCAAAGTTTTTAAAGATAAATATGGAAAAGACCGGGCGGCTTTTAAAGTGGGATTTATGTATTTTAGTGCTTACGACTGGGTGGCCGACAATTACAGTCAAACCAATGGCAGCAGCCAAACTGTTGGCAATCCCGGCGGCTATGACGCAGTGAACCGCTATGGGGACGAGAACCTGACCTCGCAATCTAATAATTTTACTGGGGGCACCTTTCGTTGGGAATATCCTGGCTTGGGTGTTTTTCACCGTACTGGTTATAATGAAATAGATTTAGTGGATTATAACACCAAAAATTTAAAAATAAATGGCGCTTTCCATTATAAATTCAAGAACAATGTAAGAGCTATTGCAGGCTACAATCTTGGTTATGGCACCACTGTTTATCAAGGTGATAATCGCTACAGTTTAAAGAACATTGTTTTCCAACAATATAAATTTGAACTACTAAAAGAGAACAACTGGATGTTGAGGGCCTATGCCACCAGAGAGAATGCCGGCAATTCGTATGATGCTGTTTTTACAGCCGTGTTGCTTCAAAATAGAGTTAAAACCGATGGTCAATATCTTTCGGATTATGTGGAAGGCTATGCCAACGAAGTATTTCCTTTATTAAAAACAATACCAGGCTCAGGCACTGTTTACAATCAAATACCTGTTAAATTTTCAAATCGCGCCACCTCAGATAGCCTAATTGGCTTGGGTACTACACAAGCATTACTTTCACAATGGCATCAATTGGCGAGAAAATATGCTGATGGTGTCAGTATTTTTGGCGCCGACCGATTGGTGCCTGGTTCGCCAGATTTTGTAAAAGCTTTTAATGAAATTACATCTAATTCATCCTACCTAAATGGTGGCTCTAGATTTTATGACAAGTCGGCCCTTTATCATATAATGGGTGAAAAAAAATTGAAATTTAAAGGCAATGATTTAACCAGCGGTGGTAATTTTAGATTGTACACCCCAAATTCAAAGGGCACTATTTTTATTGATACTGGTGGAAGACAAATTTTCAACCATGAATATGGTGCTTTCAGTCAGCTTGAGCGTAAGTTAATGAACGAGCGTTTAAAGTTAACCTTTGCTGCACGTTTGGACAAGAATAGAAACTTTCAATACCTCTTTTCACCGGCAGCATCGGCTGTTCTAAATTCAAGAAATAAAAAACATTTTTACCGATTGTCTTTAACATCGGCCATTCGGAATCCAACACTGCAAGACCAATATTTATACTACAATGTAGGCCGTGCTATCTTACTTGGGAATATCAATGGGGTAGACAGTTTAGTAGAAATTCCAAGTTTATTTAACTACTTAAATTCATTAGGTGCTGATCGCAGTTTGTTGAAATGGGTCAGTTTAAAACCCATTGTTCCAGAAAAAGTAAAAAGCGTGGAAATTGGCTATAAGGGCGAGCCTATTAAAAATGTATTTATAGACATGAGTTACTACCACAGTTGGTACAAAGATTTTCTAGGTTTTAGATTATTGAGTTCAGCCCCTGATGTTGGCTTAAGTGCAAAACCATTTCAATTTTATAGAATTACAGCCAATGCAACCGACAGAGTTACAACACAAGGATTTTCAATTGGAATTAATTCATTCTTAAATAAAAACTTCAATCTATCGGGCAATTACAGTTGGAATAAGCTCGACCGCAAAGGCTCAAAAGACCCGATTATCCCTGCCTTTAATACGCCAGAGCACAAATACAATATTGGATTTGGAGGAACTGATTTATGTTTTAGAAAATCGACGAAAGAAAAACCCTTGGCGAATGAAAGTTTATGGGATGGCTATGGGTTCAATATAAATTACAAATGGATTCAAGGTTTTTTATACGAAGGCTCACCACAATTTACTGGTATGGTGCCAACTTATGACATGGTAGATTTACAAGTCAACAAAAAAATAAAAAAACTAGATGCTACAATTAAGATTGGAGCCTCTAATATATTTAACAACATGAAGTTCCAAGTTTATGGCGGTCCACGAATCGGTAGAATGGCTTATATCAGCCTCTTATTCGAATTAGACAAATTATAAACACCATGAAATTTTAACAATATTTAACCCATATTTGAAACTTACATAACAATAAAATAACATGAAAAAAATTTACTTCATCCTATTATTTTGCGCATTATCAATACAAACCTATGCCCAAACAAACAGATTTAAGCAAGCCGTTTTTACTGATGCTCAAATCAAAGTTGACTCAAATATCGTCTATGGTTCAGCTTTAAACTTCAGTCCGGCTGTCATGGTTCCATTAAGAATGGATATATACCATGCCGATCCGAGTGTTGACACCTTAAAAAACAGACCCGTAATTATTTTATTTCACTCAGGCAGTTTTTTACCAGCTAGCATCAATGCTTCAAGTCCTAGTAATGGCGGTGCATTCTTAGGCACCAGAAGAGATAGTGCAGTCATTGAAATGTGCAGACAATTTGCTAAACGCGGCTGGGTAGCTATTGCAGCAACGCATCGCTTAGGTTGGGTGGCCAATTCGCCAAGTTCTAACACACAAAAAATAACCATTATGAGAGCCGTATACAGGGCTACACAAGATGGTAGAACATTGATGCGCTACATGCGAAGAAGCGTTGATTCAATGTCGAATGTTTACCACATTGATGGCAATAAAATTGTAATTGGAGGTTCGTCATCTGGCGCCTATGTAGCCTTACATGCCAATAGTTTAGACAGAGGCAGCGATATACTAGCACCCAATTTATTAGATTCGATTGGCAATTCTGTGATAGATACCATTGCGCTAGGAGGTTTTAACGCTGGAAATTATCCAGGTTACAACTCTCGACCAAATTTAGTATTGAGTCTCGGTGGAGCAATTGCAGATACTTCTATTATGTCAAATTTAGATGCCCCTATTATTGCATTTCATGGTGTAAAAGATCCAACAACACCATTTAACAGAGGAATTGTTAAAAACGCAGGAACACTTGCCCCAATAACTACCGTAGATGGATCAAACAGCTTTATATTAACAGCAAATCATTTGGGTATCAATGCTCCAATTATTGCGGCAGGCTATGGTGGCACAAAAGCTGGCTTATTTCCATTTGTTGGCGCTGGTTTCGAGCCTTATGGCTGGTACAATAAATCACCAATTTTCGCCCCTACCAATGCACGTCCTAGAGCTCTGCTTTATATTGATACAATCATGAATACTTTCAGTCCAATAGCAATTAGTGTATTGAACTTAAACACGAACCAACCTTCTAATATCAAAGCGATAGAAAACATTGGATTGAGCATGTATCCAAATCCAGCTAAAGACATCTTAAATATCACCGCAACGCGTGCTAATATAGAATCAGTAAGTTTAATAGATATAACTGGCAAGATTATATTAAACAATCTAATTAACAACAACCAAGGTGAATTAAATATTGCAGCTATAAGCAAAGGCATTTATACGGTATTAATTCAAACTTCAACAGGCAGTGTATTTCAAAAACTGATAATTGAATAAGTAATTCATTTAATGACAAGCATAAAAGCCCGTCGAATTCGACGGGCTTTTTATTTATAAGTCAATTTTTTAGTAAATTACAACCAAACAGCCCTTTAAATTTCAATAATTAAAAACTAAGTATTTCATATTTATATACTTATATTTTTCTAAAAAGATGATTACAACTTACATATTTCCAATTAATTGAATTAAAATAGTAGAATAATACCAGTTTTTTTGAAAAAAGGATACACGGTATAAAAACCTATTTTCTGAAAAAAAATGGATGCAAATAGTATAATTTACTCAAATTTTTAGCATATTTGCCCAACTAAAACTAAGTTGGAAACATTTATTTCATTTTTTGTCTCAAAGCCTTGCTTTGAAATCTACTCTGCTGTAAATAAAAGAGTTAAATTGGTGTTTAATTTCAAAATATCACCTAGCAGACCTTATAAGTCTGGCCATAAGATGGTTTCATTTTTAAATACCGTTCTACCTTTAAACAGATTAATGATTTTCAATTTATTACAAATCATTTTTTCAAAAATACTCTTATTTAAAAATCTGATTATTAGATTTTTAAATAATTTGCAGCATATTGCAAATACAACCTATTTCAAGCCCAATTACTTTTTTCATTTACGCCCTCAATTTCTAAATTCTAATGGACGATCTATCTAAAAAGCAAATAATTGAAATATGGGATGAGCACATCAAAGCCAACCACTTTGTAACCGATCACAACGGGCATTTGGTTAATAATATTGACAACAGCCGTTCGGAAGCCATAGAGGTTATTAAGGTTATTATTCGCGACTTTATTTCCGAGGATATTACCATTTACGAATTCAAAGCTGCGCTCGATATTTTTAATCGGCACAACAATTTGTGGAATTTCAGTGCTAAGATGGGTCAAATGTATTTCAATCAACTTTTGAAATCAAATGAACAAGGCATTGACAAGCTTTCAGCACTCTTAAAATCTGTAATTGCCGAGCCTAAAGATTTGAAAGATGCCCTAAAAAAAATCGATGAGTTGGAAAAATTCACCAATGGGATATTCTTGGTGGCAGAAGACAAAAGAAAGGTCCCTTATCCAGGCTCAGTTGGTTATTTTCTATCCTATTTTTGGCAAGTCCACAACCCAACAAAATGGCCCATTGTATACTCATCACTAATTAACGGGTTTAGAGAGATTGGTATTTGGAAAGACCAAACTTCTCAAAAAGCAACTTATGATTTCTTTTTTAATTTAAACGAAAAGATTAAAGATGTTTTAAAAGAACACAGCCTTAAAAATATATCAAATTGGGACATTGAACACACTTTTTGGAATTTTAAATATTCCAATATTATTAATACCAATGCAGCGTATGAATTTGAAGAAGCACCAAGTTTAAAAGAAAGCAAGACACCTTCACCAATTGAGAAAATAGTAGTGGAAGAAAAACTAGCTGTTGAAGAAAAAATTGTTTCAAAACAATCACCTGTTCAGCCAATCGCCTCCACCAATCAATCCGTAAAATTCGATGTTTACGACTATCTCATTCCAAAAGTGGCTCGCTTGTTTGAATACAGTCAAATAGACTGCCAACTCGACCCAGCACTTTACGAACCCATCGTTAGCGAAGCCTTTAAACAACTCGATTTTGAAATTAGTATACTTCCGCAAGGGGTGCGCAAAAATCCTTATTGTGTTGTAAAATTCAGAGAAGAAAACTTGGCCTTTATTATAGACACCAAGTTGGACAGTACTGAATACTTTAATACCACCGACGATAGAGCCTTAAAAGAGGCCATTAACGACCATTGTAGCGATTTAAATCGCGAAGGTTATAAGAAGGTTGGCTTTATGCTTGTTTGCAGCTCCTTCGAGTCGAACCACAACGCATTTATCAATTATATTAGCTGGAATACAGACATCAAAAAAATGATGTTCCTAACGTCCGATGCCTTGCTATACCTATTAGCCTTTAAAATCAAAGATAAATTGAAATTGGCTGCCGTTATCGAACGCTTAGTAAGCCTTAGCCTATTGGTAACCCCTCAAACGGTTATCAATGAGTTTGAGAGCAACTTATAAGTAGCTACCTCAAAACCTCTACCACACCCGATATTTCTTGATCGATATTGTATAAATCTT
>JAQSCZ010000103.1 GCA_029945665.1 bacterium
TATACTCATAATCTGCATTTTGAATTTTTTCTAAAAAACGTTTAGGACGCTATTGGTAAATTTTCAATTGTAGCTCGAAAGCAGCGGAAGTGAATCATGTGTCCCGTTATATTAATGCAAATTTGAATTTTTACGCATTATTTAAAAAATATTTTCTCACTTATAACCCCTTAATTTTTAAATTATTTTGAAATATTTTGGAGAAACGCAGCTAGAAACTTCAAACAAAGATTGTAATTCAAGAATTAAATTTTTATCATTGTTTTGTGATTATTGCTTAAAACTACAATAATTACCTAAACACTATAAAACTATTGAAAACATTATTAAGCATAATCTTAATAGGGGTGGTTTTGCTATGTTCCGCCCAAGATATCGCTAGCATTGCTAAAGGCGATTTGCTCAAGGGCAATGGCTCACTTTCTTTCAATCAAATATATTACAATACCAAGGGTAAATCGCCCTCTAGAAACCCATACAGCTATCTTTTAAATGGCAGTATCAATTTAAAAATACTTGGGTACATTGATGCTCCTTTCAATTTTATGTACTCCAATTTAGGTAGTCAATATACGCAACCGACCTTTAACCAAACCTCCATACATCCCCGCTATAAATGGGTATCCACGCATTTTGGAAGCATCGCTTGCAATTATTCTAGCTATACCGTAAGTGGTCATTTATTTCAAGGCAGTGCCATCGATTTAACCCCAGGTGAATTTACATTTAGTGCTTTTTATGGTCGATTACAAAAGGCAATACCGTCAACTGAGTTGACTAACTATAACAATGCACAACCAACCTATAAAAGGATGGGGGCTGGGTGTAAAATTGGATATAGTAGCGACAAGGTTGGCCATTGGAACTTGGTGCTATTTTCTGCCAAAGACCTCGCAAGTTCTATCACTCCTCCAAGTATTGGAGAATTAATCTTACCAAAACAAAATTGGAGTGGTAGTTTACAAATGAACAAACGCGTACTAAAAAAATTAAATATCAATGCCGAATGGGCTTATTCTTTATTATCAGAAAACAATCAGTTAAACTTAAAGAATGAGGCCATGCCTATCTTTTTACAATTTAAATCATCCAATAGCTCTACCGCCTTATACAAAGCCATTAAAACAGGATTTAGTTATGCCATCGGCTCAGGTGCTTTGCAGTTTAACTACCAGCGGGTCGATCCCTTTTACCGCACTCTAGGCGCTTATTACTTTACCAATGATTTAGAGAATATAAGTGGCGGTTTTACCTTGCCGTTTTTAAAAGGAAAAATTAATTTAACCGCCAATTTAGGTGTTCAACACGACAATATTGATCAAACCAAATTGAGTACCATGAACAGGATGGTGGGAAACGCCAATATACAAATGCAAATTCATAAAAAAGTAAACATGAATTTTAATTACTCCAATTTCACGTCCTATACCAATGTTCGGCCTTACACCGATTATCAAAACCAAATCAATCCGTACTTGGCATGGGATACGCTTAATTTTAGACAGATTTCGCAAAATTTTACAAGCTTTATAGCCTTGCAGTTAAAGTCCGATAGTCTCAAGATAACCACCTTAACACACAGTCTAACTTATCAAATTGCAGCCGATCAGCAAAATCAAAAAATCACTAGCAACCATGCATTTTTTAATGCAAACCTAGCCTTTGCGCATCAACGGATAAAATCTGGTCAAACTATTGCTTTCTCGCTTAATGCAGGTCGCACCCTTTTAAATGAACGTCAGTTGCTAAATATTAGTCCTTTTTTAAATGTTACGCAGCCTCTGTTCAATAAAAGATTAAAGCCCACCTTATCTGCAGGCTATACATCCAGCATTTATAATGGTATATCCTCAGGAGGCACATTCAATACCCGATGTATTTTAAATTACACGGTGCAAAAGGTACATCAGTTTACACTTGCCATATTGATGTTGCATCGAAAAGATAATCCCACCACCAGTTTATATACCCACCAGTCGCGCAGCAGTGAAACAACAATCTCTTTGGTGTATGCTGTGAATATGGAATTTTTCAATATTAAATTAAATAAAAAGGATAAAGGAGCCTTGCCTAAAAATGAGAATTTGTAATCAATTGTTCAATCAAATTTGCCTAAGCCTGGTTTGCTTTTTTGGCTTCCAACTTTCGGCACAAAACTATCCCATTCAATCAACACTTTTTCTAGCACCACCATATACGCTCAGCCTTCCACAATATGCCAATTCGAATGAACGGTTCAATGTTCAATTGTTAAACAAAGATTTTGCTACTCCAATCGTACAAGTTTATTTACAATTGAGAATTGATGGTCCAGGCATTACCTTAGAGACCAAGGCCAATTTCAGATCGCCTATCCCCATAACGCTAACTGCAGGTATTCCTACTGCATTAAGTGGTGTTGATTTAGCTGAATTGTTTAATCCCAATAATCTCAATTTTCAAGGACTTAATTACAGTCAGTTTTTAGGGAATGGTTCGTATTTGCCCCAGGGCCTTTATACTTTTTCTATTGTGGCTAAAGCTTATGATAATGCAGCCCAAGTAAGTAATATAGCCACTGCAACCACAGGTATATTTAAACACCTTCCGCCCATTATCAATTTGCCCTTTGATAGAAGTTATGTGAACAATCAAACGCCACAATTTTTCCAAATACAATTCACACCACGACACACCATTTCGGCCGAATTAATATCTGCCATTCGTTACCGCATTCGAATCAATGAAGTCTATCCAGCTACGCGCAATCCAAACGAGGTTATGCAAAGCAGTAATTTGCCTTTTTTCGAAACAATTACCGATCAAACCACCCTAATTTACTCAGGTTCTGAACCCATGTTAATGGATGGTAGAACCTATGCTGTACAAGTGCAAGCAATCGATGTAAATGGCAAAGATTTATTTGATAACAATGGCCTAAGTCAAGTTGTAACTTTTATATATGGCAGCGCATGTCCTGTGCCACAAAATCTAACTGTTCAAGTAGGAGATGGCAGTGGTTTGCAAATTAATTGGGAGGCCAATCAACGGTGCCGAAGTTATGTGGTGAATTACAAAGAAACCGACAAGAGAAATTTTATTACAACGATTGCCTATTCCAATGAATTGCTCATACCACAATTGAAAGTCAATCAACTTTACGATATAAAAGTAAGCGGGGTATGTGCAGAAAGCGAGAGCGAATCAACACCCATTATTCATTGTCAAACAGTGCAAAAAGAAAGTGCTTATCAGCAATTTTCCAAGCAGTGTGGCAAAGACTTGCCTACAATCGATTTAAATAATAAGCAAGCATTGATATTGTTAGAAACAGGCGATGTAATAAAGGCGGCCGACTTCGATGTTAAAGTAACTGCAGCTAGTGGCAGCAATGGTTGGTTCAGTGGAGCAGGATTGGTGACACTTCCATTTACTGGTAAAATTCCCTTGCCGTGTACCTTCGATCATGTTTTTATAAATACCGATAAGCGATTGGTAAATGGTAAAATAAATTTGCTACAAGCGCCATTTGAAATTAGTGATAGAACCGTTAAAAATATTGGCAAAACATGGCGCACATTATTCGGTACAAACTGGAACCAATACAGTAGCCTAAAATACCAAGGGATAATTAAAAATATAATAGCGAATTCAAATGGAGATATCGAAATTGAAGGTAGCGATGGCAAACAAAGGATACCCAGAGGTAGCAATACAATATTAACAGATGCCAATGGTAAAAAATATTTCATAAGTGCAGGTGGCCAAATAAGTCAAGCCGAAGGTCCAGCAGCTGAGCCCATTGTAAAAGATTTAAAAACAGGCGAGGGAACACCCAATAGTCTGCCACCTGGTATGGCTAAAGTTTTTTTTAATGCCATTGTTGCGCAAGGATATGATGCACTTGAATTAGCGCAGCTTACTGCAGGAAAAACATACGATCAATTAGAAACTAGCGACACCAATTATTATGCCCCTTGGAAATTAATAAAAACAGGCGAATCAATTACGATAGAAGCGCAAGTTCTTCAAAGTAAAAAATGGCCATGTCCACTCGATAGTATTCGTTTTGTAAGAAGCGATGGCACCATGTTGCCATTCACAAAAAAGGGCAATACATTTACAATTAATGCGACAGGCCGTTTGCATTTATATGTCGATGCAATTTGGGCCGTTGCGACTTATAGCATAGCACCCAAATTACCTTCTCAACGCTGGGTTTTGGGAAAACTAAATCTCATTAATGTTGATGTTAAAAAGCAAAATATTGTATTAATACCGGTGAATGGTTTAGGTGCAGAAAGTGATGCAAGCGCGCTCCAAGATAAGATCAACCAATACTGGAAAGCTTATGCCTTGCAAGCCAATATTACAAAAGACAAAGGTATTAAAATTAAAGATTACGATGTCCTTACTGAGTCATTTGAAGCAGAAAAAACAGAGATACAATTGGGTTATGCAGCACCACTGAAACGCATCATCGAGGCGTATAAAAATGAGCGGACATGGTTGCAGAAAAGTAGTAGTAACGACACGGCCTATGTCTTTGTGTTGAATCTTTCAAAAGCAGAGGTCAAAGGATTCATGAGTATGGGCGAACAGTTTGGTTTTATATTTCTCAACAATGGCGAATTAAAAGCCCATACCATTGCCCATGAAATTGGCCATGGTTGCTTTCAACTTGAACATGTTTTTGGCAATGACCTTGTTAAATCGGGCATCTCGCAAAATTTAATGGACTATGCACCGCCTTATAGCTTATTAAATTTTGATCAATGGATGCAAATACATGACCCTCAAATTAAAGTCAAATTATTTGCCAATGAAGATAAAAGTAAATGGATTCGCATACCAGATATTAGCAAATTCAAACCACTTGCAAACAACAATAACACCTATACATTCATTAGCCACAGCGGCGAGTATTTAACCCTGCCCGCAACCGCCTCTAATTTGCAATTTTCAACCCTTGGCAGAGGCTATCTAATCGAAGAAAAAAACGGAGTTGAAATTCGAAAAGCTACAGATCACATGTTCCCACTAGGTTGTTTACTCGGCTTCGAATTAAAAGGCATTAAATACCGAGCACGCATGGGAATTGGCTATGTCGATGCCAACGAAAAAGCCTATGAAGGCGAACTTTCATCCAACGAATCAGAGGCTGGCATCATGCCATTTCTAGTATTCAAAAACAACCAATACACAACCAAAGCCGCACAATTTAAAAGCCGCTTAGGCCATTTATCGAGCGTAAAAAACGGAGAAGGCCAAGTGTTAAAAAGTTTTGCAGTCATAGACTTTGAAACCTCCCAGCTAAACACCGATTATACCACAGCCATATTGTCAAAAAAAATTGGAGATAAAATAATAGAAGATATTGGCGCATCCTTCACCCTGTTTGGCAACGATCAATTAAATTTCAAGTACAACGATACCGTATATAATGCGAGCCGTTTCTTAATTAAAATACTCTCCACCCAGCAAACCGTTTCCGATTATGTATACTACTTCAATCTGGTAAATCTAAAGCCCAATAGTTACGCCAGTTTTATTAACTGTATGAGCGATAGAATCCAAGAAAGAGCCATTGGAATTCAGCAAGCATTATTAACCCAACGCCTTGCCATTAAAGGCGAGTCAACAGCCGTTGCACAATACATAAATAGCAACAGCGAACAATTATTTGAAGCCGTAAACGCCATCCAATTAAAAGATTTAGCCACAAATGTTCCAAGAGGTACACAGTTAATTGCGGCCATTAAAAAAGCAGAAATAGAAAAATGGCCAGCAGATTATTTGTATCGGTATTTAAAAAATAATCCAGTCAGTACCTGCGAATGGACTGCCCTTGAAACACAAGAACGGATCTATGTAGTAAACCAACTCATTGGGAATGCAGATTATTGGCATCTTGGAAGCACCAATTTAATACTTACACTCCTACAAACAACCCCTGAATTTGATGCATTAGAAATACTTCAAAAAGGAGTTATGGCGAATAAATATTATTGGCTGAAACAATTGTGGAAGAATAGAGAAGATGAAGACATAGGGCCAGTATTTGATATAGTCAATACATGGGTTTACGACCATTATGAAAAACTTAAAATTACACCAACTAGCAATGCATTAGTAGCCGAAGATTTATTTAATGCGCCAATAAATTACCAAAGAAATAACAATGAGTTTTTCATAGGTATAAAAGCCAATACAGCAGACCTTGCCTTCATACCCCATCAATTTACACTTACCTGTAAGCATTTAATTATGAGTGGTGGAATTGCGCATCCTGCCCTAGCCTCCGACATTGCTTTTTTAGATAATGGTTCAATATCCTTCAATCAAACCTACTGGATCAATGATATAAGACCGCAGCTTTACAACGAAAATCACAAGCCGAATTTAAGATCGGTTGTCGACTATAGCGAAGCATTTAGTCCATTCGAGATTATAACAGTGACCATGGGCGGCAATTATTTCGACCTCGATCTTTCGGTTGGTCAGAGCATGGAGATGCCGGCCTTTATGGCCATGCAAATGCAGCATCGGTTAGAAGAACATGTGGAAGGCGAGCAAACCAGGGCATTGGTAAATAAAGCCATGATTGGCATTACAGCTATTTCTGCTGTATACACAGGCGGTGCCTCTTTAAATTTAACAGCTGCCTTGTTCGTGGCCACTAGCACAGCCGATTTAGCAATATCATCTTATAAAAGCACCCTAAAAACACAAGCAGAATGGGATGCGAACAAAGATTTCTTTTATGAGTGGGAGGCCTTTCATACCGCCACCGAATACGCCATGGCCATAGAGGGCGCCTATGCACTAGGGAAAGTTATTGTGCCTAGGCTAGGCTCAAAACTCAGTGTTCTTAGAAACTGGTCTTCGTTTAGAAAACATATAAAAAGAACTCTAATAAATGAAGAGAAGTTAGTAAAAATTCTTGATGAACTAATTGCCGAGGTCAAAGGCATAGAGACTAGTTCTGTTCAGTCATTAACAAAACTAGAAAAGGTATCTGCATCCATTAAAATTAACTGGAAGAATTTAAATAGTAATTATATAGTTTGGGCTGATGCTAAAAGTAATATTTTATCAACGGCAAAGACCTTTGCAGAAGAAACTGGAGTTACTTTATACGATGCTGTATTAAATGAAAAATTTTATATTAAAATAGACATATCAGATGGAAGAATATTATTAGGAGAAACAAATGGTACCTACCATGCATTTGGTATTATAGAAGATAAGTTGATGAGTTCATTTAAATCATCATTATTGACATTAGGAGATGATGCATTCAAGAAGGCAATTTCCGATTTTATTTGTATACATGCAGATAAGTTAAAAATTATTTCGGGAGTTAGCACAAAATCCCTTAGTATTGCAGGCAAGGTTGTTAATCTTAGTAAAGAGAAAGTAAATACAATTTTGGGAAGATATAAGCCAGATGTTATGAAATTATTTAGTGTATTAGGCGATTATAAAAATGTTGGATTAGGTGAAACAAAAGGTGGAATTAATATGCTAAATAAACCTGGGTTCTATGAAATTAATTTTACTAAGTCTACAGAGGTTGGGTCGTTTCAGAAGTTTACGACAGAAGAATGGTGGAATAAGTTTAATGAGCAGTGGTTAAAAAATGCAGTAAATCGCGGTGATGATATTTATTTGGCGACTGTTCACACAGATAAAGAACTTTTATTGGATAATTTGGGAAATTTAAAAGGCACTTATGCGTACGAGTTAAATTATTTGGTAAGTAGGAATTATAAGCCTCTTAACATAACTGAAACTCAATGGAAGATTTATAAAGACTGGTTTAAGAAATGAGAGAAAATAGGGAAATATTTTTAAAAGCAAAAGTTGTTGAGGACTTAATAGCAAAGTTTAATTTAAGAAGCGGGATTCTATGCAGTGGAGATATTATTACTACAATAATTTTCAATAATGATATATTTATTGAAATATATTTAGATAAGGGTTGGTTAGAGCTAACAGTATCTGATTGTAAAAAATGGAGATGGAATAGAGCTCCAATTGATACATATTTACCTCATAATATAACTCATAAGGAATTTTTCAAGAATACTATTTCTAAAGTTAAGGATGAATTGGGATTAAATAAGGACAACAGTGACTACTTGCAATATTATATTGCGTTTATAACCGAATTTCTTCCTGAAATATTTGACGGTGATTTTTCCAAAATTGAAAGGCTAATGGAGCCAATGACTGAGGGTCAAATAACAGAAATTAAAAAGTTTTTGGAGGACAATAAATAACCATTCTTATACAAGTTACTTTCAATCTATAATCTACATTTTTTCGTACATTTTATTTTGGTGATTTATATTTGAAGTCTGGAATAAAGGAACCCAATAGTATATTCTATGATATGGAATTAGAAATATTATTTAATAGATAAATATGATGAATAAAAAGATATTAGAATTGTTGCAAATTAATGTGATAAATTATATAAATATTTTCAAGTTAGATTTTGCTAGTCTCCCTGAACAAACATATGAGGTAACTGAAACCTATGAAATTATTATTTTAAAATTTAAAAATAATATTAAAAGTGAAATCGAGGTTCGTTACATTGATTATGCTTCAGACTCTTTAATTTCCCTAAGTTTTTCTAGATTTAACGAAGATGGATATATAAATTCATGGTTGCGATTTGTTGATTATTTCGATAAATATAAAAATATCCCAGATTCAAAAGGTAAATTTTTCCTTTCCAATAATTCTGAAACAATAGAAGCCGAGCTCAAGCAGTTTTTCGATTGGTTAATAAGCGCTACAGATCCTCAGTTAATTGATATTTTACAAGGCAAAGATTGGGTGGATATCCCTTTTGATTGGGGAGAATATAGATAGGTTTAGTCTTTATCAATCAAATTAGATATTATATTAAATCCCTGCCAGATAGTGTTTGGTGCGCTAGTTCCATTTCTTACAGATATTTCATCCCGCTGCGATGAGGACCTGTAAGATAATATTGATCTTTAAACCAAACTTGATGGATTCAGCAGAAACCCCAAACTGGTAAAATTAATCAAAAACTACATCGGAGATTAGGCGTCGTTGACAGGCATTGGTTTTTTGGGATGC
>JAQSCZ010000104.1 GCA_029945665.1 bacterium
TTTCAGTATTGAATATTAATAAACTAAATCGCACACTTCAAATTATTCAAAAAAAAACATTATAATTGCATCAAACACCGCAACAAGTGTTCCTTGGATCTTTAAAAAAGTGTGACTGAGGGACACGAAGTGTGAAAAAAAACTAAAACTCATGAAATGGAAAGCGGAAATTATAGTACACAAAAATGAAAATAGGATTGCTATTTATTTTGACAATACGCCAGCGTTGAACCAGCGCATCAAACAATTGGAAGGCGTAAAATGGAGTCAGACTTTGAAAGTGTGGCATGTACCTGACAACCATGGCTATCGTCAAAAATTTAAAATTGAAAGCACTCCCCTAAAAATGCTTTCGGATGACCGATTAAAACGCATTATGGCCTTTAAACACTTGTTGCAATCGAAGCGATATAGTGAAAGCACTATTAAAACTTATGCAGAAGCCTTAAAAACTTTTTTACATTTTTTTGTAGAAAAGCCTATTGAACAGATTGATAACAAAGACATCATTCATTTCAACAATGCCTATATTTTAAAAAACGAATTGTCGGCTGCCTATCAAAACCAAGTGGTGAATGCCATTAAATTATTTTTTAAAACCATTGAAAACAGAGCCATGGATGTTAGCTTGGTGCATCGACCCCGAAGGGAACATAGATTGCCGAATGTGTTAAGTAAGGAAGAAGTAAAAATGATATTAGAGTCTTTAACCAATATTAAACATAAGGCGATGTTAAGTTTAATTTACAGTTGTGGTTTAAGGAGAAGTGAGTTGTTGAATTTAAGACCACAAGATATAGATTCGAAAAGAAATTTAATATTGATACGACAAGCCAAAGGTAAAAAAGATAGGATTGTGCCGTTATCCGAGAAAATATTAATTCTTTTAAGAAATTACTATAAAACCTATCAACCAATAACATGGTTATTTGAGGGACAAATTAAAGATACACCTTATGATGAAAGAAGTTTAGCGAGCGTATTGAAGCGTGCCGTTGAAAAAACAACTATAAACAAACCAGTTACCTTACATTGGCTCAGGCATAGTTATGCCACTCATATTTTAGAAGCAGGTACCGACTTGCGTTACATACAAGAATTGTTAGGACATAAAAGTAGTAAGACGACCGAAATATATACGCATGTGAGCACCAAAAATATTCAAAATATTAAAAGCCCCTTTGATGATTTGGATATTCAATAAAAGAGTATATTTGAAAAGTATGCAAGAATGCAACCTTACCCAACCAATTCGGATGTATAAGGATGCAAAATGCATCCTTATAAGCTAGTTACAAGCAACCCTAAAACGACCGACAGTACAACAATGAACAGACAGAAAATGACATATAAGCCAACGCTTCAGCAAAAGCAAAAGAGAAGCAACGCCACCCAACAGGCCAACGCACAGTTGCTTCACATTTGCTTTTGCCCCAACCCACAACGTCAATTCATGACATCTTCACAAAAATAAAGACATGAGCGAAAACGACTTTTCAAATATTGGTTTTGACTATGGTGTAAAGCCTTTCTTTATGCTTGTTGGTGATATTGAATTCTCCGACTTATTTAAAAAGGCAGACTGTAGAGGAATGCTATACATATTCGAGAAGGGAGAAAAAGAAGAAATGATTCCGGTTCAAATGGCATTTTTATTTCAGAATGAAGAACCTGCCGAAAAATTTCTTGACATTCTTTTAGGTTGGATAGAAAAGTCAAACAATGATGGAGAAGCAGTCTCAATAGATTTTATTGAAAATAATAAAGGAGGTTACACTTTATCAATCTCTCCTGAAATAAACAGGTTCGTTGAACGAATGATACCCAAAAACCTAAAAGATAAAGTAAGCCCAATCATAATGGTTCAAACCCACTATAAAGAAATTGACACTTTAGGTAAGAACTATTTAAATTTTAAGGCCAATTACAAGAGGGCCGAAAAAATTTCAATCGGATATGTAATTGGAACAACAACTAAAATCATTAAGCAAAGCAAAAAATATTTCACAAAGAAAGAGTTCAACTTTTATAAAGAAGATGAAATTCCTGCCAATTCTATGGCATTAGGTTATAAAGCAACCAAAGAGATTTCAGATTTTGACCCTAAAAAATTACCTAAACCTCCGAAAGAATCAATTGAAGAAATAGCTGTAAGAAGAATTTCAGAAATGAAATCATTTCTACCGTTAACTTACAACAAACTCAATAATCTTTGGTTGGGAGAAATTCAAAAGAAACTGACTTTGAAATATGATTCGGAAATTATAAAACAAGCAATATGCAATCTGACAATATTTGAGAGATTGAAACAAATCAAAGAACTATCTTCTGACTTTACGAAAGGCGGTTATCAAAATAGAATTTTGGATTACTTGCTATCAACTTATGAATCATTTGATAGCTATTACCCAACTGATGATTTTTATACAGAAGAAAAAATAATTAAGCAAATACAAAACGACAAAAAGGAATTAGAAACATATTTAAGTAAATAAAATGGAAACAGAAATGGCAACTATATTTTCATCAATTTGTGCATTCTTGCTTGCACACAAAGCTGACATTGCATCAAAAGTTATTGCAAGTGCAACCTATGACGGCTTGAAAAAGGTTCTTGACTTTTCATCGCTAAAAAGCAGAATTAGCAAGTTCTTCAAAAAAGAAGAAGATGCAGAAAAATATTTGGAAACAATTTGCAATGCTGAATCCAAAAATACAGCAAAGCCTTACAGAGACATTGAAGATAGCTTTGAAGAACTCACAGGTGAGAAATTTGACAGTCAACTTTATAATGAAATAAAAAATTGGGTGGAGGAAAACCAAGGTCAAATATCCAATGTTTCAAAAATGGAATTTAAAAACGAAGGTGGATTTAATATTGGAATACAGAATGCTGGTAAAAACATCTTCAATATTCAAGGAGATTATAAGCCGAAAAAAGACTAAGTGTTAAATGGAAATTGAAAATCAAAATGCCGAAACGATTTACAATGTTGCGGGAAGTATGCACTTGCATAATTCTCCAGAAGTCGTAGCGTTATTAAACAAGGACAAGCAAGAGAAACTTAAAGAGCTTAATTCAATTTCTTTTTTTGAAATACTGTCCAAAGAATATTCTGAAAGAACCCTAATAGAAAGAGAAGCTGAAATAATAGAAATCAAAAAACGATTAGACGAAACCCACCAACTTATTCTTCACGGTGAACCCGGGCTTGGCAAAACAACTACGCTATTTCAACTTGCGAAAAAGTTAGAAAACCTTGTTTATATTTCTGTAAAGAGTAAATCTCCAGTTTCTGTTCTTTCATATTTAATAAATAAAATACGCTTGTCCAATGGTGACGACTTGATAGAGATTAAAGATATTGATGAAGCATTTGAATGGCTGCAATCAAGTTTACAGAAATCCAAACAGTGTTTCATTATTGATGATTGCGAACAAGACAAAGAGACCATCAGTAAAATAATTTCACTACAAAAATTTGAAACCACCTTTCTTTTTGCGACAAGAAACAAAACACTTTTTGAATCAACTGGTGCAGCACTTTACCCTTGTTCTCCATTTTCCGAAGATGAGGTAAAGCAGTTTTTAAAATCGCATGGACTTGCTCCAAGTAAATTGGAGTTCAACAACATTTTAAAAGCGTCAAGCGGCAACCCTCTTTACCTCTTTTACTTTTCACAATTTCAAATATCTCCACTTCCGCAGAATTTAGTGGAATATCAAAATTCTATTTGGAGTGGATTGAGCGCAACTCAACAAGAAATACTTGCATTGATTTCAATCCCATATTTCAATATTACAACTACTGAACTTGTAGAAGTATTGAAGTATGAATCGGCTTTAGAATTTTCAAAAGAAATAGATAATTTATCCGCCTTAATCAAAAACTACAAGGGGGTCTTGGAATTATTTCATCCTTCATTTAAAGAGTTTGTTCTTGAAAAACTTGAAAGCAAAGGATTACTAAATTCCTATCAGGAAAAACTTGGGGATTATTATTTAGCAAAGGAAGAAATAATTCAAGCAACATATTTACTCATTGACATTGCACCGAGAAAAATTGACAAATATTTATTTGATGTATTTCCGAGTCTTATTAGTTGGGGGGAATTGGGTTTTGCATTAAAAGTATTAAACACCAAACTTCAAGCTTCTGACAACGACCTTGACAAAGGTTATTTGTATTACCACTTGTGCCATGTTCACCACTTATTAGGCAACAAAGACGAATCAACAATTTGTATTGATAAATCTTTAGAACACCTAAAGGCAGCAAAGAATAAAAAAATTTATGCAGCGGCATTAATGTTTAAAGCAATGAATCTTATTGAACAAGGGAATGTAAGTGAAGCAACAAAAATAGCAGACAAAGTGTTTGCAAACATCAAAGAGGACGACAAGGAATTTAAAGCTCCTTTGCTTGTCAACCTTTCTAAAATCTATGTTGATTTATCTGAATTTGAAAAGGGTGCTAAAGCATGTAAGGAAGCCTTTGAAATTTTTGAAGAGAAAGGTGTAACAGAGGGTATGATAAATAGCTTGGTGAATTTAGTTACCTGTTTATCCCAAATTGATGGGTATAAGGATGAAGCAGAGAAATATGGTTTGCATCTTTTAGAAATAACTAAGAAATCGTCTGAATTTTCCATTGAAATCATTGTTTTAAATGCTTTGGCAAGTATTTACAGAGAAAAAAAAGAATTTCCAAAAGCAAAGGAATTTAACAGTCGAGCAATTGAACTTTGTCAGAAGTTTGAAATGAAAGATAAGGTCGTTCTTAATTTGATAAACTTTGGAAATATTTTAAGAGATGAAGGAGATATTGAGGGAGCAAAAAAAGTCTATGAGGAGGCACTGATTAAGGCTAAAGAATACAAACTTAAAAGAGATGAGGGCAGAATCTATTGGATATTGTCAAGCATTTACAGAAAGGAAGGAAAATTAGACCTAAGTATTGAGTTTGCCGACAAGTCAATTAATAATAGTAAGAAAATAAATTTTTACTACGGAGTGGCAAATGCTTTGAGAGAGAAATCAGACACATATATGCTAATGAATGAACCACTTAGAGCAGCAGAAGCATTAGTGGAAAGCGGAGAATTTTTTGGAAAGATGGATCAGTTTTATGAATCCTACCAATACAACATTTCAAAGGCGATAGGAATTTATACTAAAGAAGGAGAAAAAGTTAAAGCAAATGAACTCATAAATAGCCTACTTGATAACACAGCGAAGAAAATTGATGAGGGAGAGGTTTTAAACTTAATCCTAGACAATTCTAGTGAAGTAACAATCACTGAAAACTTTGAAAAATTATTTGGAAATTATTTTAAGAAAGAAAAAAACAATATAAATATACTTAAACAGTTTCTTTCTTTCGTAAATTATTGTAATGAACTGGGAGAAATTGAGGGTAAAAAATTATTCAAGAAGATAATTGACTTAATAATTAAAAATATAGGCAAGGCAAAATTTTCTTTTAGCATTTTGGGAATTGCCATTGAGCAATCAGGCAGCCTACTTAGCCAAGATGACTTAAATACTATTTCTGATTTACTCCAAGATAAGTTGCCTATGTTCTCAACAAGAGAAATAGATGATGATAAAATATTTATTACCTCTATTGCTAATAAAATTAATTTAGAAATTCATGCCTTCACTGATGAAATAACTTGTAATAAACTGGCTATTGCATTAATTCTAATTCTACATGAACAACCCGAACTTGTAATTGAAGACAGCCCATTTAGTGAAAGAACTTGTGTTATATGGCTTCATTCTTATTCAGAAGAAATGAAGAATGCAATTGGCAAACATCTTTCAGACAAGGGAACTCTTTTCCAAGAAAGTTTGCAGACATTACACATGAGCAAGGACGGGTATGACATCCATGAAATGGTTATTGTAAATCCTAATTATGAAGTCAACAGTAATCTTAACACCCATCCCGACAACAAAGCATCATTATATTTCTTTATATCAACAATCATGGGGATAAAAAGTCATTTCTATCATTCAAAAGTTCAAGAAGATAATTCTCAAAGAAGGTTTATCCTAAATTCAGTGGCAAGACTTTTTGATTATACCAACACAGACCTTGATAACAAGACAACTAAATCTAAGTTTGAAATTAACATTGACAAAATAAAGACACAATAGCCAACGCATTTGGTAGCACATTTGCATTTTTTGCCAACACTCAAACCAACGCTAAAAAATGCAAAAGAGCTACCAAGCCAACGCACTATTGACACCGTAACCAATGGACAGAAAATCAACGACAGAGAGAAGGGCAGCTTGTAACAGGCGTTTGGCAAAAGTGGCGGTTCAGTGCTCCGCAGACACATTTGTGGTTAATCAAAGTTTGGTTCTCCGCATCAACATTTGTGCTGAAAATCGCCACCTTCGCCAAGCGCCAAGCCGTTATATGAAATGCCAAAGCAAAACCTAATCTAAGGAAAATCAAATGGGATATAAAATTGAAACTTATTCTTTGGCGGAATTAAATAGAATTAGCACTCCTGGAAAAGTTGTTCCAGCACTATTCTGGTTGATACCAGTAGGACAATGGGATTCTCATGAATTAGAGCGACTATGGTATCATTTTACTAGGGAAAATAGCAAATGCAATGAATTAGGGCTGATGTTAGTCAAAAATACAAATAGATGGAATACTGATGCTGATTCAAGTCAAACATCTGATTTATCTGATTTAACTGGAAAATTATCAGATTTGCTTCCTTCGAGGATAAAAACAATTTACGATGATGAATATCTTTCCCAAAAAGATAAAAAAAACCAAATTCTTATACTTTCTGGCTCATACCCGCAACCAGGTTGGGGCGTTCTCATTTCCCTTAAAAAACATGACGATATTGAAAGATTACTTGAAGGTGCAATAGATCGTCAGGTACACTCGCTGTTTAGTGAAGCCTCAAATTCCTTTAAAACTTGGACAGCCTTAAAAACAAACAAACCTATCAAAGGAGATGTAAACATTCTGAAAAATAAGAAGAGATATTGTTTTGAATTATACAAAATATTAGAATCATTATTAGCAGAGCTTAACATTAACCATTTAAATAATTTTTATTACGAGATACTGAAAAAAGTTACAAAAGAAAGCTCTTTTAAAGAATTCAATGAACAAATTGACCCCTTATTTGACATTGCAAATGATGAATTCATCTTATCACTGCTGTTAGTTAAGGCATCAATGGAAATAGCGGAAGATGAATTAAACTCATCATTAATTAGCTTTAACACACAACATAACTCAAAAACAAACAATCTATTTAAATCTGAGAAGAATGATAAAATAAAAAAAATTGCAAGTTTTTTATTAAAACTAAATGAACGAGATAGACCAAATGAAATGTTTGCTTTGTGGGCAGAAAATATTTTTAATAATAAAATTAATGATATAATTATAACTGTTAAAGGTATAAAAGATAGATTTCAATCCCTTATTGGTGAATTCGAACTTACAATAGATCGTTTTGAAACTAGTTATGACTCAGAGTTAATAGAATGGCAACAAAAAGTTGAGCAGAGTCGATTGTTATTTCACAAACAATTACAAGAAGTTTTGAAATCTCATTTGGAGCATGGTCCATCTTTTTTAGTTAAACTTGAAAAGCAAACACAAAGAAAAGGAATTTCCTCTAAATCTATTTCTTGGGATCCCCCTAGAATGGTTGGATGGAAATTATTAACAGAGGGGATACAAATAGCAAATTTTGATATAACCACCTATCTGAGAGAGATGACACCGGAATTTACTAATCAAGTAAACAATGAATCAATCAATCATGACACACTTGTTAACGGAAGCCTTTTTACAGATTATGTTCATTATATATCAAAATCTGATATTAATCTTTCCTCTAGAAATGCAACCAAAAGACTTCTTGAAAAATTATTACGATCAGGAGAAATCAAATCAATTTTGAAAAATTATCAGCCGGGTGAGATTTTAGATCAAACTCATGGTCAAATAGTCGAAAAACTATTGGTAGAATTTGGATGGCCTGCTGAAAAATTTGGTATAAAAAATAAACTCGCTGATTGTATTGTTGAAAATGAAGGGAGTATTATAATCAATAAATCATTAACTGGAAATGATATTAGAATTATATGCGAAAGTTACTGCAAAGATTTGGTAGATACTTTATGTTCAATAATAGGATATACCGCTAATGAACTATTAGATTTAGTTATTTCAAGATATCCGGATTACAGATCCCATAACAGAGGGTGGAATCATGATATTAGTAATTTAACCCTAGGTAGTGCTCATTTTATACTTAGTGCTTTATTAAACGAAGCATTTCCAGACAAAAAAGAAGCTTCAATTAATTTCATTCAAAGTCTGGAAGGATTAAGAAAAAAGTTTAATGATTTAAGCCACGACCCACCAATTGGAGAAACTTCAAACTTAGTAGAAGGAATACTAGCATTAATTAAATATACGAATGAACTTATTTTTGAAATGCCTTGGCATTTTTACCCAGTTCAAAGAAATGGACATCAGCCTACTGTTCTAACTGGAGATGCATGGAGTCATAGTCATAAACAAAACAGACAATTAAGTATAATACTATGGCATAATGATAGTAATTCAGAAAGTATGTTAGTTTGGAATCCAAGCAAAGTAAATCCTGTAATCCCAGATGGAATAATAATAAATAGACCATGAACCTAAATGGCACTTCATATAACACGGGTTTGGCAAAAGTGGCGGTTCATTGCTCCGCAGACAGTTTTGTGGTTAATCAAACGTTAGTTCTCCGCATCAACATTTGTGCTGAAAATCGCCACCTTCGCCAAGCCCGAAACCGTTATGCACCACCATTCCCTCCGATACAAAATCTCGTTTGTAAGGACACCTTTTTAAAGTAACAACCGACGATTAAAATTAAAAGAAGATCACCTATGATTAGAATAAATATTTATTTTCTGAATGTCCGCAAAGTATCATAACCCTGTAATACTAGCAATAACGAGCCT
>JAQSCZ010000105.1 GCA_029945665.1 bacterium
GCAATTTACAATATTACGTATACTTGTGCAAGCTTTCTGACAGTCATATAATTTATTTATGCTTTACTTCTTTTGAGTGATGCGTTGAAAATACCTTACATTCATTGAAATAATTGGCGGTATATACGCCGAGAAACAAGCTAAGGGAAGCCATTAGCTTTGCAAAAATCAAATCATCGCTTGTAAAAGCCAATACCAAAAATAGCATTGTTAAAATTAAACCCAAATAGGATATTGTGGCCCTTTTATTCATAATTTATCCAATTTTAATGACTCCATCTAATTTAACAGCATTCAAATTTGACCCAATATCATTTCTCAGCTCAAATAAATCCTTCTGAAGTCGTTTAATTTTAGCTTCTCTAGCTTTAATGTCTTCTTCAATTTCACTTTTACTAATTTTATTTTCGTGAAACTTTATTTTTACTTGGATCATCTGAGTTATTAAGTCCAATGCATCATTGGACTTAAACTCACCTTCGATTAATTGTATATACATTTTTTATTTTTTTTTAATTATTGACCTTGGCCTAAAGAATACCCTGATTTACCATCAAATTCATAAAGATTTTCCGTCTTAATCGTATCAATATTCGCATCAAGCGCATTTTTCAAAAGCTCGATTATGTTTGCCTTATTCACCTGATTGCCTTCGGTTGGTTTGAATCGGCATCTCCAATGATCGGTGCAGAAAGTTTCTTTAAAACCATCTGGCCATACTTTGATTCCTCTATTGGTTATCATGGTAAGTTTAACACCATTGTACTCAATTCTTTTTATTTTCTCGGCAAGTTCATCTGGATTATTGCCACTCCAATGAACAAACACATCGACTCCCACAAGTTGTTTATTAGCCGCTGGTCTGCGTATATATTTTGGCAAGTTTAAAGCTTTATTATTGGCGTATAATACAGGCTTCAGGATGCTTGGCTTTTGACCGATATTTGCTATTACTGCTTTTGCAAATTCCTTTGTACCAACTTTGGTTTTACTAATTCCTTCTTTGAAAATATCGTAAGTATGGGTGCCCTCTTCAATGGTTTTTAGCCAGGCATTTTGAACCCTTTCGGCCACTTCTGATTGTCCGATGTGATTCAGCATCATGATAGCACCTTGCAACAAGCCTGATGGGTTGGCTAGATTTTGACCTGCCCTTCTGGGAGCTGAGCCATGTATTGCTTCAAACATGGAACACTCTTCTCCAATATTAGCTGATCCGGCCAATCCGACTGAACCTGTTATTTGTGCTGCCACATCTGAAAGTACATCGCCATATAAATTTGGCATAACAATGACATCAAATGCTTCAGGCGTATCAGCCATTTTAGCAGCACCAATGTCAATGATCCAATGCTCGTTTTCTATTTCAGGATACTCTTTTGCAATTTCGTCAAACACTTGGTGAAACAAGCCGTCTGTCTGTTTCATTATGTTGTCTTTGGTAAAACAAGTGACTTTTTTTCTATTTTGTTGTTTGGCGTATTCAAAGGCATATCGAACTATTTTTTCACAACCAGGACGACTAATTAATTTTAAACATTGTACCACTTCATCGGTCTGTTGATGCTCAATTCCTGCATACAAATCCTCTTCATTCTCTCTAACAATTACGATGTCCATAATAGGATGTTTGGTACTAACAAATGGGTGCAAACTCATGCATGGACGCACGTTGGAATATAGTCCTAGAAATTTCCGTGTGGTAACATTCAAACTCTTATAACCACCGCCTTGTGGTGTGGTTATAGGGGCCTTTAAAAAGATTTTATTTCTTCTGATGGTATCCCAAGATTCTGAAGCTATACCTGCTGTGTTACCTGCTAAATATACTTTCTCTCCAACTTCAATTTCTTCGATTTCAATTTTTGCACCTGCTGCTAAAATGATCTCTAAAGTGGCATCCATAATTTCTGGACCTATGCCATCGCCTTTTGCTACTGTGATTTTTGTCATGTGTATTTTTTTATGTTATTTTTTTTTCCTTAATGTTTAATTTGAATTGCTAAAAATCAATGGTTTAATCTTTATATAAAATGCTAAAATAGTGGCTAAAAAAAGCAGGATTCGCTCAGAAAATACAAGTAAGAGCATCACTAATAAAGCCACTGAGACAAAGTATGAATTTACAAAATCATAAGTCAATTTTGCATAGATTAATACTAATAAAAATATGAGTGCTTTTAGTGTGAGTATATTTCTTTTATTAGACATTTTAGATGTTATATATCGCAGCAAAACTAAGTAGGGTAATTCATAAGTTTTTATATATCTTTGCTATGTTATCCATAAATATTTTTTATGAACTATACATTAAATCAATTACAAATATTTTTAAAAGTAGTGCAAACGGAGAGTGTTACAAAGGCTTCAGAGGAGCTTCATTTAACCCAACCAGCTGTTTCAATTCAACTCAAAAACCTACAAGATCAATTTGAAATACCGCTCACTGAAGTGGTTGGCCGAAAGATTTACATCACTGATTTTGGTAGAGAAATAGCCGAAGCTGCAGAAAATATAATTAACCAAGTTTACGCGATTAATTATAAAACAATGGCTTTTAAAGGTCAATTAACAGGGCGGTTAAAACTTTCAGTAGTTTCAACCGGCAAATATGTTATGCCCTTTTTTCTTGCCGACTTTATGAAAGCCAATACAGGCACCGAATTGATAATGGATGTTACAAATAAAAATAAGGTTATAGAGAGTTTAGAAAACAATGAAGTTGATTTTGCCCTTGTTTCCATATTGCCTAAAATGCTTAACATAGAAAGTTTGGATTTGCTTCAGAATAAATTATTTTTAGTGGGCAGCGAAAGTAAGAAATTCAAAAATGGCCTTAAAACAAAACAAATATTTGAAAATTTACCCCTAATTTTTAGAGAAAAAGGCTCAGGAACTTTACAGGCAATGGAGAGTTTTTTTGCAAGTAAGGATATATCTGTTGTAAAAAAAATGGAACTTTCTTCCAATGAAGCTGTGAAGCAAGCCTTATTAGCTGGATTAGGCTATTCTATTATGCCATTAATTGGCATTAGGAATGAATTGCGCACCAAAGAATTACAAATTATACCAATTAAAGAACTTCCTATTAAAACAACATGGAGTCTCATTTGGATGAAAGGGAAAAAACACACACCCGTTGCTCAGGCATTCTTAAAACACATGAACCAAGAAAAATCAAAAATTGTTTCTGAGAAATTCGACTGGTATGAAAAATATTAGAAGCTAAAATCTGTTTTAAAATGAAGTTCAAAACAGTCTTTAAAAGTTTATCTTGAAATCATGAAATTAAATCATTTATTTAAGTACTTTAAACAAAAGGTCTTCAAGAAATGACGCGGTAAAATCTGACTTATTTTTCAATGAAGCATCTGTTAATTTAGGCAAATAGGTGCTAAAATACTGCTGATCATGAGCTGTTTCTATCAAGGTTGTGGTTAACGATTTGGCATAGGCATATCGGGGATTGTATGCTTTTATTATGAGTGCAATTTGAGCACACAAGTCTTTGTATGGTTTAAAAGCCTCTTCCTTATTAATTTGTTCAATATCCTTAACGAAATACGCTTTACTGCTTTCAGAAATTATAATATGGTTCAGATACTTGCGATTGTAATTCAAATGACCGGCATTTGCAGGTAGTTCTTGCGTTAAAAGTTGAATGATATACTTCAACTTTGCTTTAGGGTCAGTAATATTTTGCAATTCAAACATGACATTAAATTCCAAACAAGACCAGTACCAATTCAAAATATATAATAAAAGGCGATGCTTATTCTCAAAATATCGATAAATACTTGCTTCAGTACTGCTTATTTCTTTGGCTAATTTTTTAAAAGTGAACTGCTCAAATCCCAATTCATAAATTAAATCAATGCTTGCTTTGACAATCTGTTTACCCAACTCGCTAACTTCTGGATCTCTAAGATAGAGATTTTCATTCACTTTAAAGGTTATTTGAAAGTTCATTTAAATTTAAAGTTGCAAGGTTAGTGATTCTTTATTACAAAAAGGCAATACTTCTATTTATCTAGTCATAAATATTATTTATAATTGTAATACTATTATTTTAAAAAGTATTTATATCTTTGTCAAAATTATTTGTACTTAAAATGGTAAAAACTTCCGCCTTACATAAACTTTGGCAATTATTAATTGAAGAGAAGAAAGAAATTACTTCCATTTATTTCTATGCAATTTTAAGTGGATTATTACAACTTAGTGTTCCAATTGGTGTGCAATCCATCATTGGTTTCGTAATGGGAGCCAACATGGTTACGTCTATTTATGTATTAATTTGTGTGATAGTATTGGCAGTTGGAATTGTTGGTATACTTCAAATCAATCAGATGAAAATAATTGAAAAAATTCAGCAAAAAATATTCACAAAATATGCTTTTGCTTTTTCTGAAGTAATTCCTAGACTAGACTTAAAGAAAGCAAATGCATACTATTTGCCGGAGAAAATAAATCGCTTTTTTGACACACAAATACTTCAAAAAAGCGTGTCCAAAATTCTTTTGGATATTCCAACAGCCTCCATTCAAATTATACTTGGCTTACTGCTACTTTCACTCTACCATCCACTGTTTATTGTTTTCAGTTTCAGTTTGGTGTTTATATTGTGGTTAATCCTTAAGGTTACGGCTAAAAAAGGATTAGTTACTAGTATTCAAGAAAGCGATTACAAATACGCCGTAGCAGCTTGGTTAGAGGAGATGGCGAGGGTCATTCAAACATTTAAATTTAGTCAAGGGAGTCACCTAAATCTACAGAAAACAGATCAAAACGTTTATCGTTATTTATCCTCCAAAACAGCCCATTTTAAAGTTTTAGTTTTTCAATATAAGACCATCGTTATATTTAAAGTGGCAATTACCACCGCCATGTTATCGGTAGGGACATACTTATTGCTAGGTCAGCAAATTAATATTGGTGAATTTATAGCGGCCGAGATTGTTATTCTAACCATCATTGGTGCAATTGAAAAACTAATTAGTGGTTTAGACAATGTTTATGATGTGGTTACCAGTCTGGAGAAATTGGCGTCTATCACTGAAAGTGCTTTGGAGAAAGATGGACCATTGGAACTTAATACTGAAAATGGGGTACAGATAGAATTTACAAATTTCTCTTTTGAATTTGAACAAAGCATGCCAATACTTTCCGATATCTCATTAACCATACCACCAAAAAGCAAAGTGGCTATTATAGGCAATGAAGGCGCAGGCAAAACGACTTTTTTGAAAATCTTAAGCAGTAACTACACTGATTTTAATGGTGGACTATACCTTAATAATTTGCCAATAAGTAATTATCAATTTGAATCGCTTAGAAAAAATACAGGTATTTTCTTACAAGAACAAGCTTTGTTTAACGGCACCTTATTCGAAAATATAGCCATGGGCCGCAAGGAGGTAACTCATGAGAAAGTAATTAGCATAGCCGAAAAATCTGGTTTGAAAAACTTTCTCAATAACCTACAAATGGGTTTTGAATCAGTGATAGATCCACTGGGGGCAAAACTTCCGCGGTCTACTACCAAAAAAATTCTATTAATGCGTGCATTAGTGAATCAGCCTAGCTTACTTTTGCTAGACGATCCTATACTTGGGCTAGAACCAGAAATTGCTGAGACTTTCACAAACTATCTCTTAAGTCAATTGCCAGAAACCACTCTTTTAATGACGCTACACGACGAACAGTTACTGGCTTTGTTCGATTATGAAATAACATTTATTAACGGTAATGCCCAACTTAAAAAATTAAAATAAAATGATAGGACATATTTATCAAATACCCTTAAAATCATTTGCCAATATTTACATGGGTAATAGACAGAGTAAGGTTAAATTTTGGTTTTACGGAATAATCGGTTTTCTTATCATTATTCTCTTTCTCCCATGGACTCAAAATATAAAAACTAAAGGAAATATTACCTCACTTTATCAAGAACAAAGACCGCAAGATATTAACTCCCCAATTCCTGGTAAAATTACAAAATGGTTTGTAAAAGAAGGGGACTACGTTAAAAAGGGTGATACAATTGTGCAGCTTGGTGAAATAAAAGAAGATTATCTTGACCCCTCCCTTATAAAAAGAACCAATGAACAATTAGATGCTAAAAAAGGAACTTTAGATTTCTATGAAGGCAAAATTTTAGCGGCTGGAGATCAAATAACAGCGTTGTTGAACTCTCGCGGACTAAAAATAGATTTATTAAACAACAAAAGGAAACAGCTCGACAATAAAATCAATGGCGAAAAAGCAGAATTATTAGCCGCCGAAAATGAATATCATTTAGCCAAAGACCAATACGAAAGACAATTAAAAATGTTCGAAGATGGCTTAGTTTCTCAAACACAATTGCAACAGCGGAATGTGGCTGCACAAAATGCCTTAGCCAAAAAAACAATGGTTGAAAACAAATTAGCACAGACCAACCAAGAATTCTTCAATATTAAAATCGAACAGAGCAATGTTTTGCAAGAATATGCCGAAAAAATAAGTAAAACTGAAAGTGATAGATTTCAAAGTCAAAGTGCGCTCGCTGGCTCTCAGGGAGATGTTGCTAAATTGGAGAACCAATTAATGAATTATACTATCCGGAACGGCATGTATATTTTACTGGCCCCTCAAAATGGCCAAATAGTACAAGCCAAAAAAGCTGGTTTAGGTGAGATATTAAAAGAAGGGGAACAAATTGCAATTATAGTACCTGATAAAATGAATTATGCAGTCGAAATGTTTGTGCGCCCTGTCGACCTACCACTCGTTAATGTTGGCCAAAAAGTGAGATTTATGTTCGATGGTTTTCCCGCTATTGTTTTCAGTGGCTGGCCTAAAAATAGCTTTGGTACTTTTGGAGGTAAAATTGTAGCTTATGAAAATACCATTAGTTCGAATGGCATGTTTAGGGTTTTAGTTGCCGAAGACAAAACAGATAGAGCATGGCCTACTCAACTAAAAATGGGCAGTGGTGCGCAAGGAATTACACTTTTAAAAGATGTGCCGATTTGGTACGAGTTATGGCGTAACATCAATGGTTTTCCTCCTGATTATTATCAAATAAAATCTCCTATTGAAAAAACCAAATAATATGAATTATAAGCAATTATTTTTTGCAAGCATGATATCGCTTATTAAATTCTCCATCATTGGATACTTGCTTCTAGGCAATTTTAACCTAATACATGCTCAAGACACCGCATTTACATTGAATGCCGAACAAGTACTTCAATTGGTTAGAAAATTTCATCCCATTGCTAAACAAACACAGTTAAACATTGAAAAAGCGAAGGCCGATATATTGATTGCTAGAAGTGCTTTTGACCCCATATTGAGTCACCAAGTGTATTCCAAAACATTTGATGGATTAAAATATTACAACCAAATTATGCCGGAAATTAAGATTCCTACATGGTATGGTATAGAACTATCCGCTGGAACGGAGAATCTCACTGGAAATCGCCTAGATCCAACCCAAACTGCTGGACAAACAAATTATGTGGGTATTAGCATTCCGCTTGCAAAAAATTTGGTAATTGATAAGAGAAGAGCTGCCTTGCAACAGTCTAAAATATTATCAAGCATGGCTGCAGTTGAACAACGGGCCGTTATCAATGATTTATGCATTAATGCTTTAGAAGCTTATTGGAGTTGGGTAAATGCATACCAAACATACGAAGTCATAAAAAACAATGTTGCCATTACCCAGAAGCGCTTTAATTTGATTAAAGGCGCCTATCTAAACGGAGAACGACCTGCCATAGATACTATTGAAGCCTTAACACAATTACAAGGTTTTCAATACCAACAAAATAATCAATGGTTGGCTTTCCAAAATACTGGCTTAAGCCTTTCTGCCTTTCTTTGGAAAAGCAATAGTGAGCCCTACGATTTACCATCAACAATTAAACCAGAAGCAGGGTGGGAAAACGAAGTCAAAATAAACCAATTCAATATTGAACTAAATTCCCTTTTAGATGTCGCACTCAGTCACCATCCTCACCTAGAGTTTTATGGTTATAAACTCGATGTACTTGATATTGAAAAACAGCTCAAATTTCAAGACCTATTACCCAAAATTGATTTAAAATACAATCAGTTAGGAAAAGGAACAGATTTAACTCAAACAGCAGTAACAGGACCACTTTTCGAAAACAATTTCCAATACGGCCTCAAAATCGAGATACCCTTGCGCCTTTCACAGGGTCGAGGAGATTATAAAAAAGCCAAAGTGAAAATTGAGGAAACGCAACTGGACTTAAATCAGAAGAAATACATGATTAATCTCAAAGTGCGCAGCTATTATAATGAATTTATAACGCTAAAAAACCAAATTGAACTTCAGAGTAGTAATTACAATAATTGCCTATTGCTTGTAAAAGCCGAAGAGAGAAGATTTCAAAATGGTGAAAGCTCGTTGTTCCTAATTAATATCCGAGAAAATAAAGCACTTGATAATTTAGAAAAACTGATTGAATTAAAAACGAAGTACTTCAAAACAATCTATGCGATGCAGTGGAGTGCCGGCTTGCTTCAGTAATTAGTATTCAAAACACTTGTTTCATTTCCAGATATAGCTATTCAGGAAAGCACTGATTTAACAAATTAATAACTTCTTTTTAAATCATATTTTGCAAATTGCAAATAATTAACTACTTTTGCAGTCTTATAAATCGTGGGGTGGAGCAGTGGTAGCTCGTTGGGCTCATAACCCAAAGGTCGCAAGTTCGAGTCTTGCCCCCGCAACCAAGTAAAAATAGAATGCCGCTTTTAGCGGCATTTTTTATGCTTAAGCTTTTTAATTAAAATGCTTGGCTCATATCCGCCTGAGGCGGACGCAAGTTCGAGTCTTGCCGGATCAGGTTCAAAACCTGTGGGGAGAATAATTTAAAATAAGATATTTGCATGG
>JAQSCZ010000106.1 GCA_029945665.1 bacterium
TACAACCAATAAGGGATTCAGCATTATTTAGCATTAAAAATGTCTATTAAGCCAACAATTTTCAGATTTCAAAGACTTACATAAATAGCAATATTAAGTGCTATGTTAGTACCTCGAGTGATAATTTAACATTCAATTATAACAATGTCAAAGGTGATTACGATCAAGTATTTACTGCTAATACAGGCAATAATCTAACATTGAATGGCAATACATTCGAAAACTATTATCCTGGAATTTTACCAACAAATCCAATTAATCAAAATTGTATGTATTTTAAAGATGTGAAAGGAAGTTCTATTTATGACAATGAAGTAAAGCTTTACAAATATGGGTGTCAATTTATTCAAAATTTAGCCACCGCTCCATTGACAACAATGGAACAAAATAAATATAGAATCTGTAATATTGGGGTCGTTTATGGAAGTATTCTTAATCCCATTGGCGCCGGTTTTGGTTCATCTAATTTGCCATATAACACAAAAAACAATATTCAATTGGTTATTAAATGTAATTTATTTACAGGCAATAAATATGGAATTATTGGATCTGGCCCTTTAATTGACCAAGGTTCTCCTAGTTTTAGTGCTGGCAACCGCTTTCAAAGTAGTGGAGCATCCTTAAATATTGAAAGCAGTTTAATTGGCAAAAATACAAATCCAATAAAATACTACTATAAAGGGGGTATAATTGACGACTTTCCAATTGGGAATAATAATAGTGTAATCAATGATGTAGATGGTTCATTACTTGGATTTCCAGCAGTAAATAACAATATAAATACTACAGTTTCTACTTTTTCACTTAATTGTACAAATATTCTTACTTTTATGCCTAACTTATCTCTTGATTCACTACAAACAAAATTTAATGAGATAAGTATTTATCCTAATCCATCTTCAGACATATTTATTCTTAAAGGATTAAAATCTGACATTTTTCTAACAATTATTGGTATTGATGGAAAACTAGTTCGTCAATTATTACTTTCACCTGCAAATTATCAAGTAAATTTAAGCGATTTGTCAAATGGAATTTATATCTTTGTGATAAATGATGGAATATCAACTAGTCAGTATAAAGTAATCAAGGCTGCAGAATAATTCCATCTAATCAGATGCGAAAACTTATAATTCTAATATTGCTAATATTTATTCTTTTTCAACTAAAAGCTCAACATGGAGATAATTGGGCTCTTGGTTTATTTTCTGGAATCCGGTTTACAAAGGACGGGGTTACTAAAATAAAAACTAAAATTAGTTTAGATACTACATCATCAAGTTTAGAACCTACGCCAAGATCTGTGAGTTTTTCTGATTGTAACAGTCAACTGTTAATTTATGGCGGAACTGCACAACTCTGGAATAAACATCATTACACCTTAAAAAACGGATTCTTCAACGGCAACCAAATTGGAAATTTCGCCCAGTTCTATTCTACACTTTTGGTACCGCTGCCAAATTCAAGTCGATATCTTTACTATTTCAATCATGCTGCAGGAGGACCAAATCCCACTGTAAATGATTCATTTATGTACAATATAATTGACTTAAATCAGGATAATGGCAATGGTATTCTCATAAAAAAAAATACTCTTAACCTGCATAAATCAAATAATCTTACTTATACTATGCATGCTAATGCGAGAGATATATGGATCTTACAAGGTTATGACGATAGGACACTTTATGCCTATCTACTTACAGATACAGGTTTAATTACCACTCCTATTGTTTCAAATAATATTTACATGGGACAAATTTCTTACCCATATTGGGCTGAATCCCCTAATCCTAGATCACACTATCGTTTTAGTAGTGGTATTACAGGCTATAATGGCAATATTAAAGTATCCAATGATAGATCAAAACTTATTTCCACTGGTGTAGATACTGCGACAACAAAATTAGGCTGCGTATGGGAATACAATTTTGATAATAGCACTGGTCAGGCCAGCAACGGTAAAGTTTTACTTAAATATACAGACATACCCAATTATACATTTGTTGGTAATATTTTAAGTTCATCTATTTCTACAAATGATACTTTTTATTACTTTGCCAGCTATGGAGAAAATATTGATCCCAGCAAACCGAGACCTAATAATGTTATATGGCAATACAATAGAAATACAGGCAAAAAGACTCGCTTGATAACCGATAAAAAAATATACACCGATTTTCAATTAGGGCCAGATGGTAAAATCTATTTTATGGATTTTAATTATCCAAATACAAATTTATATAGAATAAAATATCCAAACAAAGAAGGCATTGAATGTTATATTGAATTTGTATTCACAGACTCAAGTTATTTTGCAGCAACTTTACCTTCTGTTTATCAACCCTATCGCCCCCTATACTATTATTCAAACCTTGATAAAAGTCCTTGCATGGACACTGCAGAATTCGAACTCCATGTAGATACAAATTTTAGACAACTCACCGTTTTTTATGGTGATGGTGATAGTATTGTTTACAAGAAACCTCTAAATTCAGTCTATAAATTAAAACACAAGTATCATAAAATAGGAACTTATTTCTTTAGATTGCAAGCACTTAACCCAGTTTGCAATAGCTATACTTATGCAGGAGACAGTATTTTTACTGCATTAATCCCTAAACATTTCAACTTACAAAAATCAATAACACCTCAATGTAATTACAGTCAACTTAATCTTCGAGATAGTTTCGTTAACACTAGTCTTGTTATTTATCAATGGCAGGACAACACATCGGATACCATGAATCTTATAAACAGCCCCATTTCTACCAATTCTATACATGAATTTGATCGACTAAAAAATCCAAGCAACGGTATATGGAACTTAAAAATAAGTAACAAAGAATGCAAAGATTTCAAAATAGAAAAGGACTCTATAAATTTAAAGTATTTACCGTTTCCTAAAATCGGATTTATTGCCAATACTAGTTCAATTAATGATAGCATCTTTATTAAAAAAGGAAAACAATACATAATTGGTTGCGAACCACTTGAATTAATATTCAGAGATACAACTCCAAGTTTAAAACAAGGGAGCATAACATCTACAAAAACACAATATTACACATATAATAAAACACTTATAAACCAATACCAAGTTGGCGATTTTTCAATTATTTTAGTTGATACAAATACTAGCAATTGCGTCGCAACAGATACTTTTTACATTTCTGTTCATGAATCACCTAAAATTAAGTTTACTTTAACAAATTCCAAACAATGTTTAAAGAATAATAAATTTAAACTTTTAAACTCTAGTTTGTCTATAACAGACAGTACTACTTATTCTTTAAACTGGGGTGATGGAGATAGCGTTTTTATTAAATCCAATGAACAGATTAGCCATACATTTGTAAAAAGTGGCAATTATCAAACAAGGCTAATTGGAGAAAGTAGTAAAGGCTGTATCAATAAATTTGACACAATGCTAATCGTATACCCAAATGGAAATGCTCTGTTCGAAATTAATAATGATAGCCAATGTTATAAAAACAACTTATTTAAACTTACAAATAAAGATACACATAGCGTTAAAAATTATTGGCAATATGGTGATAAAAATACGGATAGTAGTCTACTTAAAAATGATGTATCTCATCACTACGACAAATTTGGCAATTACTTAATCCTACACATTACCACTACTTCAAATAACTGTAATGATACTGCTAGTAAAACCATTAAGGTACTTGAATCCCCAATTATTAAATTTTCAATAAAAGATACTTTTACCTGCTTGCCTTCTTCCCTTTTCTCTTATTCTACTAATTCAACTTATAGCAATACTAATAAACTGATTCATATTATTGATTACGCAGATAATAGGAAACGAGATAGTATTTATGATAATGGTGGAATTAATACATTCTATTCCAAACCAGGTATTTACTCAGTAATGGCTATTTGCATTGCGAATAATGGATGTTCAGATACTGCTATAAAAAGATTTAATGTTATACAACCTGTATTCGTAAAATTAAGTGCAAGTAGATTTTGCTTGGGCGACACATTAATAGCAACGGCTAAATCGTCAGCAGGTGAAACTTTTAGTTGGAAATTAAACAATTCATCATTGCCAAATAAAGATAGTGTTCTCAAAATAATTCCACCCACAATAGGGTTATATAAAATAGCTGTTTCAGCTCATTTAAAAGAATGTCTAGGTAAAGATTCAATCAATGTTACCATTATCGACAAACCAAATGTTGACTTTGTTTCGCGCTATATTTTAGAAAATAAATCTGGTTATTTATTTCATTTTAAAGATTTGACTCAAAATGCTAATAAATGGCATTGGACTTTTGGGAATCAAGGCATGTCTAATTTACAAAATCCAGACTTTGTTTTCAATGACACAGGCTATACACCTATTAAACTTAAGGTAAGTAATCAATCGGATTGTACGGATAGTATAGAAAAACAAGTTCGTATTTTTGCTAGTATACCATTTTATTTTCCAAATGTAATTACACCCGATAATAATGGCATGAATGATGCATTTGGTTTAAATCCCAATCAATATAATTTGGTAAAATACTTTCATTTGGAAATTTATAATCGATGGGGTGAGCGAGTATTTGAAACGAATGATGTAAGCCAACATTGGATTATGACTAATAATTCAAAAGGAGAAACCCCACAAGGAGTGTATATGTATAAGGTGATAATTGAAAATATTTACGATATTAAAATTGAACTATCTGGTGCAATAGAGGTTTTAAAATGAATATATTTAAAATTAAGATTTTATATATTGTTTCATCATAACTTTGATCCTAAATTGAATAAAAGACGTAACTTCCATTGACCAAAAAAAGTATTCCATTCTTTGACAGTAATACCAATTTCACAAAAATTTGCCAATTTTTAAAAATTTTCTTACATTTGCACTCCATTTGAAAAATGGCGGGGTAGTCCCGATAGTCATCGGGATTGGTTAGAGCGTAGGATTCAAAAGTTCAACTCTCAAAAATAGTTCTTACAAAAAATAAATGGCGGGGTAGCTCAGGTGGTTAGAGCGTAGGATTCATATCCGCCTGAGGCGGACGGGATTTCAACTCTCTCAAATAGTTCTTTAAATAAAAAAATGGCGGGGTAGCTCAGGTGGTTAGAGCGTAGGATTCATATCCGCCTGAGGCGGACGGGATTTCAACTCTCTCAAATAGTTCTTTAAATAAAAAAATGGCGGGGTAGCTCAGGTGGTTAGAGCGTAGGATTCATAACCCTAAGGCCGGGAGTTCAACTCTCCCCTCCGCTACTACAGAAGGTTTCACAATTGTGAAACCTTTTTTTTGTCCTTCTAAATTCATGCTTAGCTTAATTAAAACAATGTTTACCGTTTACATCCTATATTCTTCAGTTCATCACAAAAAATACATTGGTTATACCACTGATCTTATTCAACGATTTTATTCTCATAACAAACTGGCTACAAAAGGTTATACCATAAAATATAGGCCTTGGGTTGTTATTCATACAGAGATTTTTGAATCCAAAGAAATGGCATCGGCTAGAGAAAAATCATTGAAAAGTGGTAAAGGAAGAGAATGGATTAAGGATTCTATTATTCCACAATATAGAGCGATTGGATTCATTTAACATTTTGAAGGCCGGGTCCGCCTAAGGCGGACTCCCCTCCGCTACTACAAAAAATTAAAACCGCCCAAAAGGCGGTTTTTTTATTTTTTGTTGTCCTGTGTTGTGTCTTTCGCGTAGTGAAAGACTCTAACACAGGACAGAAGAATTTACTTATCACAATTGTGAAACCTTTTTTTTGTCCTTCTAAATTCATACTTAGCTTTATCAAAACAATGTTTACCGTTTACATCTTATACTCTTCAGTTCATCACCAAAAATACATTGGTTACACCTCTGATCTTATTCAACGATTTTATTCTCATAACAAACTGGCTACAAAAGGTTATACCATAAAATATAGGCCTTGGGTTGTTATACTTACAGAGGTTTTTGAATCCAAAGAAATGGCATTGGCTAGAGAAAAATCATTGAAAAGTGGTAAAGGAAGAGAATGGATTAATGATTCTATTATTCCACAATATAGAGCGATTGGATTCATTTCCGCATGAGAAGGTCGCGTCACCACCACCAGTAAAATGGTGAGTTTGCACATGTCAAGCATTTTTAATTTTTACCAATTGTAACAACAACACAACAAATTTTTCATTAATTTCGTTCTGTAACTATGAAAACTTTTCTATTCAAACAACTATTTGCTTTTTTTCTGCTTAATACATGCATTAACGGAACATTTGCAGGTTACCCAAAACACAGTTTTATGCCAATGGTTGGACTATCGAGCGCTGGTATTACTGATTACTCATTGAGGGTTAGCCATGGCTTACAAGTAACCTATTCCAGCAGCGACCGCATGCGCACGCCTTTGGGTATACGCTACCAATACCGCATGAAAAAGGGCAATATATTAGGTGTTGACTTAATGGGCATATACAGTCCCATCATCATAACTCCGCAATACTTAGATGCCGCATCAGGTTTTGGCGGTCCGGCCATGTCTATTGGCCAATACATGACCGGTGGCAATATCCACTTCTCAAAGACTATCGATATTAAGTTAATAGAAATATTCGGAATGGCAGGTTTTGGTGGTTACTTTACAGGGGCAGGCAATAGTGCAAAAACAACGGATTACACATGGTACAAAGATGGCGGTGCTGGCTTCTACGATTTTGCGCCCACTGTTACCAACAATGCCTTGAGTAAGTTCTTTCCAGTTGTTGCTTTTGGTTGTGGGGTGCGCTTAAAACACCTGGAAGGAGGCATAAACAATCAGATGTCTCTTGGCAGTCCTGTGAAAGATTTTACCTATAACGGCTACACCCATTCGGTGCCATTAATATGGAAAAGCATAGGGTACTATGTGGGGTATCGGTTTGAGTTTTAAGAATTTTCATTCTTGGTCTAAATCTCTTCTGTTTAATAAATAAGTTTTCAAAGCTATATGCTCCATCTTCTTTCTTTAATTAGGACAGAAAAAAGACTAATTGAATCTCTTAAAATTGCTATTTAAAAGGAGGAATATAAGATTGACGGCATGGTATGTAGGATTTACATTAGCAGATTATAAAACTATTTACAGACACTACTTGTACCACCATCCTTACTGCAATTTTTACAAAACTTGCAATTGGAACAGGCATTGCAATTCGCACCTCCACTAGATGTGGCTTCATTGCTATTAAATTAAACTGCAGATGAACAAAAAACTACAAATAAAAATGCAAGACAATAAAATAATTTCTTTTCATATTCAACTAAATTTATTCAAATGTATTGGCCTATGCTTTAGTTGCTACTAAAAATTGAAAATGGTTAAATACTACTTAAAGCATAATAAAATACTACAAAATGGCTTAAAAACATTGACAACAATCAAGTAATAAATTTTTCATTAATTCATAAAATCGAGTTATCTAGTAGTTTACTACTATATTGATGGTATGAATTAATCATTTTTACCCTTTATAAATTAAAGTCAAATAAAAACTTTCTTGCTTTAAATAATTTTACTACATTTGACCAAACAATAAAAAAATATAAAATAAATTATGTCATTTACAGGAAACGAAAACCACAGTATTTCATTACAAGACGCATCAGATTTAACCGCTAATTTTAGAGCCAACCACCCAGGCGCAATCAAAGGATTCTATTATAGTAAAAGTGCAATTGAAGCAATATTAAATCAAACAGACTGTGTTGGCATTCGAATTTACTATGGTGAAACAACCGCTAATGTTCCATGCTTAGTAATTTCTGGAGTAAAGGCAAATATGGATGATTTATACAATGGTTCGCTTGCAGAATTTGGCACACCATGTCCCGCATTCTGTGGAACTACAAACCCCTTAAATTCATAAATGTGGTTAGGCATTTTAAGTAGCTCAACAATACTTTTACCGCTAATTATGGGGTTTATTAATTTAGAACAATTAAATAAACCCCAAAAGTTTTTCCTAGGATTTTTAATATTCTCCTTAATTTTTGAAATTATATCTATTTATTTAGCATCTCAAAAAATAAATAATATAGTAATGTTTAGATATTTCATGTTGGTGGATTTAATATTTTTCTTTTGGTTTTTTCAACAAGGCGTTTCATTATCATTTTGGTTCAAAATATTCCTTGTTTTAATAATTTTATATGAAATTTCAATTAATTTATATACTCATTTCCATCAACCCATGAATGAATCTATAGACTATTTCTTCATAATTAGTTTTCTTTATTCTGTAATAATAGGCGGATTTGTTTTAACAGAAATTTTTGACAATTTAAATTTAAATCCTTTAAACAACTATTTGTTTTGGATTGCATTTGCTAGAATTTTTTATTTTCTCGTTATACTATTTATTTATGTATATCCTATGGTACAAAAAACTAGCTTTGAAAATAAATCATTTCTTTTTATTTTCAAGATAATAAATACTGTCGGGAATATTATTTGTAATATAATGTATTCAAAAAGTTTCTTATGCAAGAAAACAATCAATTAATCTTATCACTAATTGTAATCTTTACAGTCTTCCTCTTTTGTATGGGATTATTTTTCTTTATTCTTATTAATAAATATTATAGAAACCTTAAAAAACGACAGATAGAATCTCTTAATAATTTAATATGACTGTCAGAAAGCTTGCACAAGTATACGTAATATTGTAAATTG